>CAZCAL010000032.1:6590-18115 GCA_964496625.1 uncultured Verrucomicrobiaceae bacterium
GGAGTTGTGCACGCCAACCATGCCGATGGACATCTCGATCCGATCATCTCCGCCAGCTTCGCGGGCGATGGTCTTGAGAATCGATTGGGCAATGCCTTCGGTGATGGCCACCTGCGTGCTACTGGGTGCACGGAAGCGTACGGCCAATTGACCCGCATCCGTCTTTGGAAAGATTTCAGTGCCAAGGAAGGGGCCGAACGAAACGATGACGAGCACTGCGCCTGCGAGATACGCGGGGACGAGGAGCCAACGGATGGCGATGGTTGATTTGACAAGTCCGGTGTAGATTCGTGCAACCCAGCCGCGTTCTCCTCCGTCGTGCACCTTTTGTTTCTTTGGCAGTAACCAAACGGAGAGTACCGGGACGAGGGTGCTGGAAAGGAAAAAGGATGCGGCCATGGCAAATCCGACTGCCAGAGCCAAAGGAACGAAGAGTGCCTTCGCCGCGCCCACCATGAAAAAGGCGGGGATGAATACGGCCAAAATGCAAAGCATGGCTAGCAGTCGGGGCAGGGTGGTTTCTACCGTGCCGTCCAGGGCGGCGCGGGCTAGCGACTTGCCACGGGCGAGGTGGGTGTGGATGTTTTCCACCGTCACCGTGGCCTCATCCACGAGGATACCCACCGCCAGCGCCATGCCGCCGAGGGTCATGAGGTGAATGTTTTCACCGCTGAGCCAGAGGCCGAAGGCAGAGGCCAACAGGGAAAGCGGAATGTTGATGATGACGATGAAGGCGGTGCGCAGATCACGGAGGAAGACCAGCACCATCAGCCCGGTGAGAATGGCGCCGAGTCCGCCTTCCTTGAGTAAGTCGCGGATACTGCGGATGACGACGGGTGTCTGGTCAAACTCAAAGCTGACCTTGATACCGTCCGGGAGCAGCTTTTGAAACTCTGGGATTGCCTCACGAACCTTGCGGACGACGTCCAGCGTAGAGGCTTCGGCCCGCTTGGTGACTGGGAGATAGACGGTGCGTTTGCCGTTGGCAAGGGCGTAGGAGGTGGTCACGTCGGCGGCATCGGAGACGGTGGCGACATCGCGGACGAAGACGGCTCCGTTGGAGGTGCGTTTCAATGGGACAGCTTCGAGGTCCTTGATGTTGGTGACGATGGCATTCGTCGGAACGATGGGATAGCGACCATCTAGGTTCATGTTTCCCGAAGGGCTAATCGGATTGCCTTTGGAGAGGGCCTGAACCACATCGTCTGGCGAAAGATTGTAGGCGCGCATTCGGTCGGGATTGACGTTCACGACGATGGCGCGTGAGCTGCCGCCAAAGGGTGGCGGAGCGGAAACGCCAGGCAGCGTCGCGAAGGCTGGACGCACCTTGTTGAGCGCCTGATCCTGCATCTGGCTGAGGGTGATGTTTGGATCATCGGTGGAAAAGACCAGGTGGCCTACGGCGACGCTGCCGGCATCAAAGCGCATGATGAAGGGCGCAACCGTCCCAGGCGGCATGAAGGCGCGTGCCCGATTTACCTGGGCGACGGTCTCGGACATCGCCTGGCTCATGTCCGTGCCAGGATGAAACTGCAGTTTCATGATGGAGGCACCCTGGATCGACTTTGACTCGACGTGCTCAATATTGGCAATGTAGAGGAAGTGATACTCGTAGCGGTAGGTCAGGTAGCCCTCCATTTGCGCGGGGTCCATCCCACCATAAGGTTGCGCGACGTAAATGGTTGGGATTCCTAGCGGAGGGAAGATGTCCCGCGTCATTCGCTGAAGCCCCAGCCAAGCCCCCAACACCACCGCGACGACGGCAACGATGACTGTCCAGGGATGACGGAGGGCAAAACGGGCGAGATTCATGCGGGAGAAAAGACAGGGGGCGAACCAGTGCTGGACGGGCTTCGATTACGGGCACCGTAAAACGAGAAGTTTCAAGATTATTTCCACCCATTGCATAAAAAAACGTGGGGGTTGATTTCCTGCATTGGCCTGATGTTCTCGGTTGGTTTAGGGGTCGCCTTTTCATGGCGGCTCACTTTGGCGAATCCGCCTACTGGCGTAGGCTCGTTTGCCAGAAGGAGGGGGGACGGCGGGATTAACGGCTGACTTCGACGCCTAGCTCTCTGAGTTGCCTGCGAACGATTTTCAGCACTTCGCGCCCGTCCTTGGTAATTTTGTAGGCGCGTGGAGCCTTCGGACCGCGAGTGGGATCGGCCGTGGAGGTGAGCCAGCCGTTTTTTTCCATGCGCTTGAGTAGCGGGTAGAGTGTGCCAGGACTGACATCGTACCCATGGTGCGCCAGTTCCTTCAGCATCCATTGGCCGATCACCTCTCCTTCGTCTGCATGGTGCAGCACATGCACCTTCCAGAAGGAAAGTAGGATTTCCCGATTGATCAACTTGGCATCCATTCGTCTCAGGGTAGCTCAGACCTTTTGCTGCGTCCAGTGTGGCACGCGCACAAAATTCGTAGCCCCGGTCTCCTCGGCTACAAACCAGTGGCACAGGCGTCGCTGTGGTCCGGCCTGGAGAGGTTGCCCCGAATCCCCAATTCTTGGGGTTCCGAATGATTCAGTTGCATCTATTCCCTTGCGGAACTCAAAAGTAGTGCGATGATGCCCGCCGTCTAGATCATGATGGGGACTATTGGCATGGAAAAACATCCCTTCCCCGACCTCGGTATCGAGGCAGACCTCCTCAAAGCAATTGAGTCTCTTGGCTTTGAACAGCCGTCGCCCATTCAAGAACAGGCCATTCCGGTCGCACTGGGCGGACGAGATGTTGTGGGGCAATCCCAGACAGGTTCTGGCAAAACGATGGCCTTCGCCATTCCAGCGCTGCAACGGTTGAAGCCGAACCTGCGTGGAGTGCAGGCGCTCATCCTTTGCCCAACGCGCGAACTTGCTATCCAGGTTTGCGCAGAGGTCCACAAGTTCACTGCCTTCAAACAGGGAGTCCGTGCGACACCAGTCTATGGTGGTGCCTCTTATGACCGCCAGATTCGTGCGCTGGAAAGTGGTAGCCAGATCGTTGTCGGCACACCGGGACGTGTTCTAGATTTCATCGAGCGCAATCTTTTGCGCTTAGAAAACCTCCAGACCCTTGTCTTCGATGAAGCGGATGAGATGCTCGATATGGGCTTCCGCGATGAAATTGAGCGCGTGATGAAGGTGGTGCCAAAAGAGCGCCAGACGATCTTTTTCTCCGCGACGTTCACCCCGGCGATCCGCCACCTGATCGCCAACTACACGAATAATCCGGTCACGATCACCATTGAGCACAAGGCTCTGACGGTGCCAACCGTGGAACAGCGCTACTCCGAAGTGCTGGGCCGGTCGAGGACCGAAGTGGTTTGCCGCCTCCTCGATATGGAAGCACCGCGGCTCTCCATCGTGTTTGCGAACACGAAGAAGATGGTGGATGACGTCACCGACGCTCTTGTCGCGCGTGGTTTCAGCGCAGATCGCCTGCATGGAGACCTGAACCAAATCATGCGTGACCGGGTGATGCGGAATTTCCGCACCGGCACCGTCGAAGTGCTGGTCGCGACTGATGTGGCTGCTCGTGGTCTGGATGTTGAGCATGTGGATTTGATCTGCAATTACGACCTGCCTTACGACGAGGAAGACTATGTGCACCGGATTGGCCGCACAGGTCGTGCAGGGCGCGAGGGCAAGGCCATCAACTTAGTGGCTGGCCGCGACATCTACCTCCTCCAGCGCATTCAGCGTTACATCAATATCCGCATTCTGCGTTGCAAGGTTCCCTCCCAAGAGGAAATGGAAAACCGCCGCGCAGACCAGCTTTTCGAACGCGTGAAGGGCGTCTTGGAAGAAGGCAAAGTCAGTGCAGACCAGCGCACGATTGAGCGACTTCTGGATTCAGGTTTCGACAGCACCGCGATCGCAGGTGCGCTGTTGCACCTGCTCAGCGTTGAATCGACCGTCGAGACGCAGATGATCCCTGAAGATCGTGCTAGCCGCAGTGATCGCCCAGAGCGTAATGACAGGCCTCGGCCAGTTGTGCGGGAGCGGGACCGCGAAGTTCGTTCCCAGCCGCGTCCGTTTGCCTCCGATACCTTCAGTCCAAAGCCTGCAGCAGTCGCGGATCAGCCGGAAGCTGAAACGTCTGGGGCTGGTCCAGTCTCTGCACCTGCTGCCACTGGGGAAGTCCAAGAAGCCGCACCGACCGAAGTTTCATCGCCTGCTCCAGCTACCCCTGTCACTCCCGCAGCAGCTGCTGTTGAAGGTGAGGCTCCACCAAGTGCCGAAGAAGGCATCTGGGGTGCTGATCCAGCAGAAGAGCGCCATCCGCGCGCAGAACGTCCGCAACGTGACTGGGCGCGCAAAGAGCGTGCTCCAGAACGTCGCAGCAGTGGTCGTGAAGGTATGGCCCGTTTGTTTATGAATGTGGGTGCTGTCGACGGGGCGCGTCCTGGCGATATCGCCGGAGTCATCTACAACACCACTCAACTGGCCCCCGGCACATTGGGCGCTATCGATATTCGTGATCGCAGCAGCTACATTGAGGTGCCAGAAGAATTTGCAGACCAAGTGCTTTCGAAGATTGAAGGTGCAATGATGCGCGGTCGTGAATTGCGCATGGATTGGGCGGATGGTGCCGCTGGTGGCGGCGATGCCCCACCACGGCGTTTTGAGCGTCGCGATGATGGCGGTCCGCGCAGATCCGATGCCCATCGTTCAGATGACGGTCCCCGTCGCTATGATGCAGGTGGTCGCGGTGCTGACCGTCCTCGTACGGGCGAAGGAGGATATGGTGGTGATCGGCGACCACCCTTTAAGAAATTTGGTTCATCAGGCGGCACTGGCGGCGGCTACGGTGGTGGTGGCGGCAAATTCGGGGGTGGCTCCAAGTTTGGCGGTGGCCCTAGCAAGTTTGGGGGTCCCCGTAAGGGTGGCTTTAAGCCTGGTGGTAGCCGCGGACGCAGTGGTGAAGGTGGCGGTGACTCCTGGGGAGGCCCACGGCGGACTGATGCGGATTGATCTCCGGTCTGGCGCAAAGTAGTCCGTGGCGAAACAGAGCTTTTATTAAGCTTGGTGAAAGGCCTCCATTGACGCGAGGCTGCGCCCGTGGATCATACGGATCGTAATCCATGCAAAAGGATCCTCATCTCACCGAAGTAATCTGGCAGGGTGTGCCTGTCTCAGGCGGGATCGCCCATGCCGTGGCCCATGTCCTGAAGGACCACTTCGATGAGCCGGAGATTTCCCATATTGATCGATCCGAGGCCGACGAAGAAATGGCTCGATTGCGGGCTGCCCTCGAGGCTACGCGACTAGAAATTGAGTCGCTGCAGCTCATGGTAAGCCGCTCAGAGGGGTCCGTGGAGGCTGATATTTTTGAGACTCACCTCCTGATTTTGCAGGACGCCTCGATGCTGGCACAGGTGGAAAAGCGGGTGCGCAAGGACCTGGTCTGTGTCGACGCTGCCTACTATCATTTGATGCTCAAGCACATGGATGCTCTCCGTGGATTGGCGGATGCCTACCTGCGGGAGCGCTTCCTGGACATCAAAGACGTCACTCAGCGGGTGATGCGTCATTTGAGGGGGGAACTGCTGGATGAGCCCATGTTTGATCACCCGGTCATCCTCATTGCGCATGATCTGACCCCTTCAGACACGGTGCAGATGGACCGCACCAAGGTGCTGGGTTTTGCCGTCGAATCTGGTAGCACGACCTCACACACTGCGATCATTGCCCGCTCCCTGGCACTGCCTGCGGTGGTGCGGTTGCACGGGATCGGGGAGGAATTGCACTCAGGCGACCCCGTCCTTTTGGATGGCGACGAGGGCAAACTCATCCTGCGCCCCAGTGAGGAGACATTGGCCCGCTATGCTGTGCGTGAGCAGGCTGCGGAGCAGCGAGAGGATGCGCTACATGTCCTCCGCCATGAACCGGCCAATACCTTGGATGGGCGTGTGGTGCGCGTCGGTGTAAATGCGGAGTTTTTGGAAGAAATCCCGGTCATCCAAGACAGTGGCGCTGAGGAGGTGGGGCTGTTCCGGACAGAATTTCTCCATCTGGCATCTCCAGGTGCCTCCGAAGACTGGCTAGCGGATGCCTATAGTCAGGTTGTTCGCGCGCTGTCACCATCGCTCGTCACCTTTCGCACCTTGGATCTTGGTGGGGATAAGGTCGATGAAGTAGGCATGCAGAATCCCGAGCCGAATCCGTTTCTGGGATGGCGGGGTATCCGGCTTTCATTGGGGCACAAAGATTTATTTAAACGGCAGCTGCGCGCTCTGTTGAGAGCTTCTGCCCATGGACGGGTGGGAATTATGTTCCCAATGGTATCAGGCGTCGATGAGGTGACAGAGGCCCGGCAGGTGCTGGAGGAGTGTGCCGTTGCGCTGAGGGCGGAAGGCGTGCCAATTGGGGCACCAGAGATCGGAGCGATGGTCGAGGTTCCGAGTGCCGCTCTGTGCGCTCACCAGATCGCCAAGGATGTGAACTTTCTGAGCCTAGGAACCAATGACCTCACCCAATACACGCTTGCCGTGGACCGTCTGAATGACCGGGTCGCAGGACTTTACCAGCCGGCTCACCCGGCCGTCGTACGGCTGATTCAACTGACCGTGAATGCGGGTCGCGATGCTGGCATACGTGTCGGCATCTGCGGTGAGATGGCCTCGGACGTCAGTTTGACTCCGCTGCTCATTGGATTGGGTCTGGAAGAGTTCAGTGTCGCTGCCGCTGTGGTGCCGCGCCTGAAGCATGCGGTGCGCAGACTGGATAGCAGTGTTTGCGCTGCCTTGGTGGCGGAGGTGGAAAAAGAGTCCAGCCCGGCCAGGATTGCAAACCTGAGCCGGGCTGTTGCGGTGAAGTGTTATCCCGACCTCTTTGGGGAGGATGTCTTTTCAAGGGCCGGTTAGCGGGCCTTTGTCGCCGTGCGGCGAGTCGGTTTTGCTTGGGCCACCGTGGCGCGGAAATCATCGCCAAAGAGGTATTGGCGGACGCCGTCGATTTGGGAAAGGACCTTCTGGAACCATTTGGTGAATTCGCGACCGTAGGTCTCGTCAGGATTTGTCTGGGAGAGCGCTCCTGCAAGATCGATGTGTTGACTGCGAAGTTCGATCTCCAGTTGGAAGGTCGTTTCTGGGATGTGGACTTCGACGGCTTCAAACATGTCCATTACACGTGCCGCATAGCTAGTGTCCCAGATCTTATCGTCGTCATCGTAGCTGCTCGTCACTAAGTGGGCGATGGCATATTCAGCATTGTCGGAATAGACCTCTGCGGCCTCGATGACGGACTCAAAACTCTCTGCATCACCCGTGACCGGGAGCACCACAGTGAGGCCGATGCCTGCCTCGTGGAGGAGGTTGTCGATCTCATGCTGCTGGAAGAAACGACCGAAGAACTCGCCCATTCCTGTCTGGAGTTCGCAAATGGTGATTGGAGCCGAATCAATTGCGGCGAAAAAATCGTCAGGGTTTAGAGTGATCGCGTCAAAGACTGTGGTGTCGTTTGCTGAGTTCTCAGCATTTTCATCAACAATGAGGATCTGCTTGTGCTGAGAATCAGCCATGCGCAGGTATCGGTGGATGGAATTGGCAAGGGCTGACTTCCCAGTACCAGGGTGGTCGTTTTGGATGAGAATGAGCTTTTTCATAAGTGTGGTTTCTGAATTGCAAGATCATTCTATAATATCCATAAAATATAGCAAGCGAAAAAGTTAAGTTTATCAAAATTTCCATAACCATGGATCAATCTTGTGGTATTTGAGGGTCTGACATTGAGGTGGCAGTGCTGTTGGCTCATGGTCCCCTTTGGGTGGTGCTGCATACTACGCGACAAAAAGCAGGCCTGTATGGTGCCGCAGACATGCAGACGAATGTCACTGTTGATGATTTGCTGCCTACAACCACTCATCATCACATTCACCTGACCAGTGGCGGTGATGAGCTCCGGCAAGTCTTCTGCCGCCGACCCGATTGAGCGCAAAAAAACGCCCGATTCCTCTGGGGAGGAGCCGGGCGTTTTGAGAAGAGGATGAAGTGTGCCTTACTTGCTCAGATTCTTGGCACCGTTCACCTGGCTGTTGACCCGCAAGCGGAGGCCATTCAGACGGATGAACCCGGTGGCGTCGTCTTGGTTGTACGCTTGGGTTGGGTCTGCCTCCATGGTGGCAATATGAGGATTGTACATGCTTACAGGAGACTTGCGGCCTGCGGCGTAGATGCCCCCTTTGTAAAGCTTGACACGCACCGTGCCGGTGACGTTTCGCTGGCTCTCGGTGACGAGCGCCTGAATGGCGAGTCGCTCTGGCGCATACCAGAAGCCGTTGTACACCAGTTCAGCGTATTTTGGGATGAGGCTGTCACGCAGATGCATGACTTCCCGGTCCATGGTGAGGCTTTCGATTTGGCGATGGGCGAAGTGGAGGATGGCACCGCCGGGGGTCTCATAGACGCCACGGCTCTTCATGCCGACGAAGCGGTTTTCGACCATGTCCACGCGGCCAACGCCGTGTTTGCCGCCTAGCTTGTTCAGCGTTTGCATGACCTTGAGCGGGTTCAACTTCTTACCATTCACGGCGGTGCAGTTGCCTTTTTCGAAATCCAGGGTGACCATCTCGGATTTGTCGGGGGCGTCTTCGGGGAAGCACGAGAGCACAGTGAAGTAGTCCTTGTTCTTCTTGTCGCCGGCATCAAACCAGGGGTCTTCCAGGATGCCTGCCTCATAAGAGATGTGCAGGAGATTGCGATCCATGGAGAAGGGCTTCTTGGCGCTGGCCTGCACAGGAATCTTCTTCTTGGCGCAGTATGCGATCATTTCGGCTCTCCCAGGGAACTCACTGCGAAAGCGCTCGTCACGCCATGGGGCGATGATTTCGAGGTCAGGTGCCAGCGCGGCGGTGGTGAGTTCAAAGCGCACTTGGTCATTGCCTTTGCCTGTGGCACCGTGCCCGATTGCCTGTGCCTTTTCTTTCCGAGCGATTTCCACCATGCGTTTTGCGATGAGTGGGCGGGCGATACTGGTGCCGAGGAAATACTGTCCTTCATAAATGGCACCTGCCTGCATCATCGGGTAGATGAAATCGGCTGCGAATTCCTCTTGAAGGTCATCGACGTAAATCTTGGAGGCTCCCGTAGCCTTGGCTTTTTTCTCAAGGCCTTTCAATTCATCATCTTGGCCGACGTTCGCGCAAAAAGCGATCATCTCAGCGTCGTAGGTGTCTTTGATCCAGGAGAGAAGGACGGAGGTATCAAGACCACCGGAGTATGCTAGAACGATTTTCTTTTTCATGGGCGGAGTGTGGGCAAAAAGGGGCGGTGAGAATAGGATGGATCTGCGCGATTGCAACTGGAGGAACAGGTAAAGCGATCCTTTTCAAGAAACATGCGCAGAACGACAGCGAAGACTGGCATCCAGCCAAAAAACCTGCTATGGCTGTCAACTCCCCCAAAAAATTTTGGTGGGGCCTATGAAGCCATCATGTTTGACCTTGCCACCGCTATCCCAGGGCTCTTGCAGCAGTTCCTGCCCACTGTCCGCCAAGAGTCGCAACGTTTAGTCGAAGATGGAGGGGTGATTGGCCTTGATGAACTAGACGATGAGGTGCTCGCTGAAGTGATGCTCGACCAACGCGGCGTGAATGTGCGCTGGGCGAAGTCTGAGGCTGGCTGGAACGGGGAGTCTGATATTGAAGATGCGGAACTGCATCTGCTATCGCTCTGTGCTGTGCTTGTGGCCGTCCAGAGACGCGCGGCGCGTGATGCCGAAGAAGCCATTACCGGGCCAGACCTGCGGGAGTTCGTATCCTTGCGTTTGGCCCGCACAGTGACGCCTGAAGAGGACGCCTATTTAATGAAGCTGGAAAAACGCTACCAGCGGGTGAAGCAGGTGGGCCACATTCTTGATCAGGATATGGTGCGGCTGCATCCCAAGTGGGCCATCGAGAGCGTGGAACCGCTAAACTTGTGGCCGGAGATCCCATCCAGTGTTCGTGAATTTTGGGACTATGTGGCGCTGGCCCTGTTTGAAAAGAATCTTCCCGTGCCTTCCTTCTTGCGTGGCGTCGCGGATGTCGATGCCACGCGCAAGCGGCTCCATGCTTGGCGGCAGGCTCACGAACTGCCTGTCTGGCGGGAACGTATCCGCAACTTTGCCTTGGATGGGATGCGCAGGCTCCCCAAAGCGCGCGAACGCTGCCAACTGCGCATGATGGTGACGCTGGCAGAAGCGAGACTGCAAGCGATGCGTGAGGGTGATACGTACTTCAGTAATCTGGATGCGGCGACGCTGCGGGCATTTTTGCAGGATCATGCGGAAGGCGCACTGCTGCTGGATACCGCAGACGAGCTGCTGCTGCGTGCCAGCCAGAGCGGTGAGGACGGCGGGCTCGGCGAAGTATGGCGGATGGACGGTGGGGCTGCGACTGCGGCATTGGCTGCCCTCTTTCATCAGCCCGGACTGGCGGATCGGCTGGTCACTCTTGATGAAGTGCCGTTCGCGAGGCCAGATGAACCGTTAAAATGGACGGGACACGAGGGACAAGGTGAAGGGACGCTGCTGATGAAGCTCGTCACGGCATCCGGTGCTGATGTGCCGCTGCCATTGATCGTGCTGCATGGGATGGAGACCCTCTACCTCAGTGCGGATACAGTTTTTAAGGGACCACGCTGGCTCGCTGATGAGTGGCGATTGGAGGGCGAGGTTTCACTGCCGATGCCTGCGCTGGCCTCTGAGGATGGGATCAACTTTCTGCAACAACTCGGTGTTGAGGTGCCCGATACGCTGGGAAAGCGGATTCGGAGTGAGGAGCTGAAAGTTCGCCTGCGTGCCTACTGCATGGCGAAATCTCCTCTCTCCGGTGCTGAATTCGCAGTCATGCAGGTGGAGGCGCTCGATCAGCGCGGGGTGGTGAAGGAACGCCTCGGTGATCGTGGCTGGTCTCCTGTCGCGCAGGAAGAAACGATGCTGGTAGAAGACGCCATCATCTGTCGGGATCGCCGAGCATTGCTAGCAGCGGAGAATGTGCTGGCGGCGTTTCGGGTTGTGCATGAAGGCGCGGTGGATGGGTTTCGAGTCCGTCTGACCAAGGATTTCCCTGAGCAGTTCCAAGCCTGGGCTGCCAGTCTGGATAGCGCCATTGAGCTCGATTGCGATAACCGCCTCCGCAGCATTCTCTCCGACCCTCTTGTAGCACGCGTACGCATTGAGGCATCGCAGACAGAGATCATCGATTGGTTTGACCTGAAGATGGTCTTCGAGATTGAGGGTGTGGATTTGAAACCAGCAGAAATCCGCAGACTGATCGCAGCGCGAGGTGGTTTCGTCTTATTAGCAGATGGCTCATGGCGACGCGTCAAACTGGAACTCACCGATGAACAGCTCGCGCTCATGGAGAGCATGGGCATCGATCTTGATGAGCCTACTGGGGAAGTGCATCGCCTGCATTGGCGTCAACTCGCAGAGGGCAAGGCTGCTGAGGTTATCAACCCGCAAGCATGGCAAAAGGTGAACGAACGCCTCTTGCAGGCGAATCTGGAGATGCGGCCGGAGGTCTCTCCGAACTTGGGCTTTACGCTGCGTCCTTATCAGGTCG
>CAZCAL010000033.1:0-13806 GCA_964496625.1 uncultured Verrucomicrobiaceae bacterium
TCCGGCGAACATGCCGTGCCTGCTGCGGACACGCACCGCAGAGAAGCTACAGCGCGTGCAGCAAATTCTCAGTCAGTACGGCTGCGGCCTCCGCCTCTGGGATGCTTGGCGCCCCCCGGAGGTGCAGTTAATTTTGCACGAAAATGATCACGGCGATTTGTTCATGGATCCGAAGAGCGGGTGGTCGCGGCATTGTTCAGGAACGGCAGTGGATGTCACGTTAGTGGACGCTCACGGCAAAGAATTGCACATGCCCACCAGCCATGATGAGGCAGGCCCTCGCGCCAGCTACCTCTACAAGGGTAGCGACGAGCGCATTATGCGAAATCTGCACCGACTCCAAGCAGCGATGGTCGAGGCGGGGTTTCAGATTCTGGATACCGAATGGTGGCACTTCGACGACGCCTTTTACGCGCAACATCCGGCGCCAATCGTCTTTGGCCATCAACTGGGCATTCACATCAGTGCCCCGCCGCCATGAATTATCATGCGTGACTATGTGCAGATGCACCTGGTGGTAATCGCCTGGGGATTCACCGCCATTCTTGGAATGCTGATCCAGATCCCGGTGTTGGAAGTCGTCATTTGGCGCACTGGATTAGCTGCAATTGGGTTCGCCGTAGTGGCCTCCGTCATGAGGACAAAGCTCAAGGTGGCGGGCGGCCCCGCTCTGCGACTAGCCGCCAACGGAGCCATCCTCGGTGCGCACTGGATGCTTTTCTTTTTGGGAGCACGATTATCCACCGCATCCGTGTGCCTTGCAGCGATGCCTACAGCAATGCTCTGGTGCTCTCTCATTGAACCACTTGCCGATGGTACACGCCGCTGGAACAAGCTGGAAATGATCGTTGGGGCGGTCATGGTCGGCGCCGTTTGGCTGATCTACCATGTGGAAGCCCGCTACTGGCTGGGATTCTCAGTCGCGCTGATCGCAGCGTTTTTGGCCGCAGTGTTTGCAGTGATCAACAAGCAACTCGTCCGCCGCTGGCACTTCTCCACGATTGGTACCTATCAAATGAGTGGTGCCTTCGTCGTCACGCTGGCAGCGCTCCCATTTTTCCGTCCAGCATCAGGTGTTCTGCTGACGATGCCGACGGCAGCGCAGATCGGTTGGCTAGCGCTGCTTGCTTTCGGCTGCACCGTGGCAGCTTACGCTGGTTACATGGATGCACTGCGCCGTCTATCCGTGTTTCAGGTAAACGTGATTTACAACATGGAGCCCGTTTACGGTATCCTGCTGGCAGCCGCCATCTTCGGTAAACGGGAACTGATGAGCCCCGGGTTTTACCTCGGAGCTGGCATCATCCTGATGATCGTTGTTTCGATGCCGTGGCTGCGTCGATGGCAGATCAGGCAGGACTCGCTCTAGTGCCAGCCATTCCACTCAGGGATTCTCTTTGTGAAGCAGCAAAATCCGCTTCACCTCAGCTATTGCTTGGGGATTTAGGTGAGCACTGTGTCCAGATGGCACCACCAACTCGCTCTGTGCGCCATCCAGATGGCTACTCCAATAGGGAACAAGCCCATCCGTGCTGATTGGCTTGGAGTGATCTTTATTGCCGCCCTTACCGCGATCGCCCATGATGCAGTGGTACGGGATCTTCGTTGATAGCGGAAAGGTATTGATTTGCCGAACGAAGCGGTTGTTCGGAGCCAATGTATCCACGCTATTCGGGAGTCGATCTAACCGCAGGTCACCCTCGTGAAACGTCAGGACACTCACCATTTCACTTCCTGCTTCGGCGAGAGCCAATGGAGCCTTTACCAATCTCGCCCCTAGACGCCCCATCCAACTGGCCGCCATATCGGCACCTTTCAATGGAGCAGCAATGAACACGACCCGCCCGATCTCTGGGCGTGATTGGAAGATGAGCGCATCCCTGAACAGCCGCTTTGTGTGAGGAGACATCTTCACATTGTCAGGTGTTGCCCCGAACTGCTTCTCCCATAGTTGATCGCCAACGTCGGTGATCAAAAGCCTGCTGATACAACCTCCCATGCTGTGGCCGACCACCACCATTTTCTTTTTTAGCGGGAACCGCTCTTCCACTGCATCGAGTTCAGTTCGCAAAATTGCAGCAGACATTGGATAAGGATAACCGCTGGGATAGCTGTAAAACCAAAACTGGAAGTTGCGCCGAATCTGCTCGTTCTCGCGAAGCTCGTTGATCATGGGGGCCCACGTAGCAGGTGTCGAATTCAGACCGTGAACGACAAGCACCACCGTCTTGTCGGGGTCATACGGCTGAAGCCGAGCGATGCGGGCGGTATGGGCATATTTCTCCGGATCAAGCAGACGCGATAGCCCCATTTTTTCCACATCGGTGCTAGCCAGCATAACTGCCAGCGGCACCGTGAAATCCGCAGCGAGAGGATAGCTGTGTCCGCCAATCTCAACCGTTTCCGTGGCAAGAGGATCTTCAAAGGAGATCTCGCATACTTTGCCCTTCATCCTCACAAGAGCGGTGACACCATAGAACGTCTGAGGGAGCGTAAAATCCGCCCTTGAATTTGGATTCGGCTCACGCCCAATTGCCACCACGGGGGCACCGAGGCCTTGCTTCTGTTTGCGTTCCTTGATGAAGACGCCACCGACGTCGAACTGATCCGCTGGCTTGAAGTCATACAGAGCTGGATTCCACTCCCGCCGCGAGTCGGGCCTGCGAGTAAGCACAAAGTTCCCACTGTCGGCAGACACCATCAACGGCTTCGACCACGGATCCAACTTTGCGGATTGTATGATTGAGACAATTCGGGCGACTGCAAAGTTATAGTCATCCTGCACGACACGATCATCAGGCGTGATTGTTAGCTGCTTGGATGCCGCATCCACTGCAGAAATGTACTCCGCCAATGCTGCGATAGGGTCACGATTAGCGATTTTGAGTCCTTGCGAGATCCTTTTTTCCACAGTCCCAAGCGGTCCATTTCCCAGACGAAATTTAGGAACCCTTTCGCTGATGGTCGCATAATGCGCACAGCTGGAAAGTAGTAGGATTGGCAGAATCGATTTCGATAACGTCGCAGCAATGATCTTCATAAATTGGTAACCATTCAGTGTATAGCAGAGGGGTCGTGTCGATATTGTGTGTATGGAGCGGACAAAACCTGGACTACCATCCTCGACATGCACGCCAGATGTTTGGTCATCTGGGAGGATGGGGCTCAGCGCCGATGCAGAGGATAAAATCACCTAAGCTGGTTCATTCTCCGTCTGACGATTCCAAGAGAAGAGGAGTCGCAGCCAAAGACTACCGATATCTTGGCTGAGCGACTCCTCTGAGTCGGGTCAATACCCTTGATCGATCCTTCAATCAATCAAACGAGTGACCGACTTTCTACAGTTTTAAACCAAGGCTCAGAAACACTCCCGAAGTACGCACATCATTGGTGAAGTCGCCGCTAGTATAGTCCACAGCCATGTACTTGTAGCCAAGCTCGACGGAGGCTCTTTTGCTAAGCTTGTAGCCCAACGCAGCGTATGCCTGCCAAGTTAGGTCCGAACTAATGCCAAACCCGCCAATATCAGCCTTTGCAACGCTGTAAAGACTATCGGTAAAGTAGTAGTAAGCGCGTGCACCGATAAAAGGGTCCACCCAACTCTTCGAGCCCGAAAGCTCGGAGGGAATGGACTCCCGCAATGCCCGCTCTATTTCACTCGCAAGTTTCTTCTCCGCCCTAGCAACCGCCCGACGCGCAGCAGCCTTTACCGCCGCAACTTTGCCCTGCACAACAGCAATTTGTTCGTCAATGCGTGCGGATGCAGCCTCGCGGATGGCGGCGGTCAGGCGATCACTATGCTTGATGGCGGCGATAACTCCTGGATGGGCTTGACTGATCGAATGGAGCTCGTCCAGCACCGCGCTGGCTTTCGCTGCGACTTGATTGGCCACTTGAAGCCGCTTTGCATCAATGACCGGTTCAGCTCTGGTTCTTACGCGTCTAATGATCTCGTCAATGACGCGAGCACTCAACTGACTGGACACTTGCTCCACTCCGGAGTCGCTCACTATTAGAGAGAGATCGCCTGTGACCGACATGTAACGCGCACCCGCATAGAGATCGAATGCTCCCCGAGGGCTCTGCCACAGACGATAAAACACCGCAACCTCCGCCATGATTTGTTCGACCGAGACGTTTACCGACTCGAACAGAGGGTCGGGTGTTTCGCCCCCTGCGGAGGCTTTTAGATACATGCCATCGACCCAACCACCCCAACGTCCCTTTTGTGCCTCGAGATTAATCGATGCGGTCATGTCGAGATTTTCCAGAATCTTGCTGAATGGAACATCGACCTCAGTTTTGAAGCCCTTTATTCCCGTGGTGCCTTCCATCCCCGCCAGCCAACCATAGGCGGATGCAGTAATAACCCAATCATCTGCAATCGTCGGGGCCACTGCCGACATTGGATTTTTGACAGATGGCGGAACATCCACAGTGCCACCAGACACCGTAGGACACCAAGAGATAGACAGAGCGGCAATAGCCGCGACATAAAATGATTCAAAGGAATTCATGAAAAGGCAAGAGCGTTAAAGACTACCTGACGTAAATGTCCACATCGATGGAACCCGCTGGAGGCGGCGGTGAGGGATAGCCACCGACAACGTCAATATCGATATAAACCGTCCGACCATTGTACATGTATGGATAGTAGTAACGCGGACCGACACGATAGTATCGATAGCCAGAATGGACAAACACAGCGGCCCCGACAGGCAGCACATAGCAACCGCGACGGCGTGCACGTGAGATTTGGCGACCTGTCTGGCGGGAATCACGCGCCCGCTGGCGGCCGATCGCACGATCTACCGGCAACGCGTGACTGTTACCCGCAACAACGATGGAGGCGGCAACGACACTCAGACTGCTGGTGGCTGGAACCAGAAGGGACGCACCCTCGCCCGAGGCGATCAGACCGATGAGAGGGAGTGCGATGAAGCGACGGCGAAGAAGGTTGAGAATGGATTTCATAGCGAGTTAAAGGCAAGGTATTATTTGTTGAGAGGAATCATGTCGATTTCGCGACTGCCTGAGGGAATTGCCAATCTGAGATCGGCTTCTGTGACAGTTGCATCAAGGTCCCAAGCGCTGACGGTGGAGGTCATGGTTAGCGGGTCACCACCTTCCCCGTTAGGATAGGTCAGCCGAATACGCTTCGGCAGATGATCCGTAACTCCCACCCAGAGTTCCCAGCCCATTCGCGATTGAACGAACGCCAAATGATCGCAAGAGATGCCATCAACGACTTCATTACCGACGTGCTTCCCTGTTTGAACCCCCTCAAGTAGCATTTTGCGTGGCTGGTTAGCAAGCAACTCTGACATCGGTGGAACAAACCCAAATGTTGACTGGATGCTGCGAACAGTGGCATCAATCGTCGCACCTGCCACCACACTAGCATGAGTGCCAGCCGCATGATCGACGAATGTGATCGTTTTGCCGTCGTAGCCGATGGATCGCCTACCTTGCGGTGCCTTGGCAACTGCAACGAGCCTGTTTGGTCGTTGCACGACGCATGTCACCTCTGCTTCTTCGGCGACAGGCACTCCGGCATAGAAACCTCGCGACCCCTTTCTCGAGACTGTCACTCGTATAGTCTTCGCAGATGCAAGCTTTTGATCCATCGCATCAAGTACCGAGGATGTTTTCGCATCCAGCTTCGGTTGGGCAATGTTAGCACAGGAGGAAAGCCCTGCAGCAACGCCAATAGCGAGCAGAGAGCACAGTAGTGTTTTGTTGGTGTATTTCATGAATGAATCAAGCAAGCGAGAATGTTAGTCGTCAATGTCCAGGTTCCTGGTCAGCGCGGCGAGTGGACCATTTCCAATCGGGAATTTGAAGTTGATGCGGAAGATATTGTCGGTGTAATCGAGTCCACCATTCGACGGACGGGTCCACTGGGCGTGATAGATAAACTCAACACGTTTTCCGCCGCCGATCACATAACCAAGGCCAGCGCGGAGACGCAGAGGATCAATGGAATTAGTATCAAAACGATACATCGGCTCCACATCCACTATGCCATACCATGAGTTTTCCTTAAATGCGTTTGCTCGCTCAGTCAGAGGAATTTCGAGGCCGAGCCGAAGTCGCACACGATTGACATAACTCCAATCGTCAGTGTCCAGGTTCTCGACCATTCGATATTCGTAGCGAGGAAATGCATAGATGTTCCAACCCAAATCGTTCGGAACGAAAAACTTTGCGCCGACGAAAGGTCGCACTTCAAACTTATCTGCGCTCTCCCAACCATCCGTATAGGAGCCGATCAACCCGAGCCAAGTCTGCATCCAAGAGGTGACATCATAGGTGCCGCCGACACCCATGTAGTAGTTGGTATATTCCTTGTCCCAATTCGGCACAAAACCAAGATAACCAAATCCGACGAGTTCCTTACTAAAGGGATAGTATGGCAGCAAGGTTAGTCGGTATTCGTTGTCAACGTCATTGTCATTGGCGATAACACGAGGTGCGTGAACGATGGATGCAAACAGAAATGCAACAAGTGCCAAGGTCTGCATCCCCCGCGAGATTGAAGTTTCCCTATTCATGGAGTTTGTGATCTCGGTTTCCAGCCACTACCTAGTGCCCAGCGCCAATTTTGGGAGGAGTATTGTCCTCACCACCGAAACCATCGTCCCCAGGCATCAGGGGTTCGCCGTTCATGTTTTTCATGATGACCTTGAATTGGTCGACCAGAAACAATGGCTTTGCGCTTGCTTTGGCTAACTCGTTGAGCCGCTTTTTCATGGACTCGACGCGTTCGGGATCGGACTGTGCAAGATTGTGTTTCTCGGTTGGATCAGCAGCGAGGTTATATAGGTCAGCGGTCGAAGGAAGCATGCTGCGCCAAATAAGCTTCCAATCCCCGAGACGCATCGCGGCACGGAACGGCTCGATATTGTAAATGATCTCGTTCCGCGGAGAAGGCTTACCCTCGGCAATCGTTTCCCAAACGTTCATGCCATCCAGAGGCTTGCACTTCTCCGTGGAAGCCCCTGCGAGATTTGCCAGCGTCGGATAGAGATCCACGGCATGAATCAGACCCTTCACCACCTGCGGTTCAATTTGGCCCGGCCAGTTTGCGCAGGCGCACACCCGTGTGCCCCCCTCGAAGACCGACGCCTTCCCGTCGCGAAACGGACTGTTGTCGCAAGGAACCTTAATCTTCGACATGTCAGCCATCACGCCGGCAAACATGGTGTTGAACGTGCCCCCGTTGTCACTGTGGAACAAGATTAGCGTATTGCTTCGAAGGTTTGCTTTATCCAGTGCGGCGACGACTCGTCCAATGTTATAATCAAGGCATGTTACCAACCCCGCATAAATACGGCGGGTGGGTTCTTCTATATTCTTGTAACGATCTACGTACTCTTGAGGTGCCTGATAGGGTGTGTGTGGAGCATTGAAGGTCAGATAAAGATAGAACGGCTTCGAGGCATCCTGACCGCTGATGTATTTGACAGCATCATCACCGATCAAATTGGTCGTGTAGCCTTCCTCCCGCACAGGCTCGTTGTCACGAAACCAATCAAGAACATGATGCTCCTCATGGGTGAAATAGTCGAGCTCACCAATCATCGCACCATACTGGTAATCAAACCCACGTTGCTTGGGCCAGTATTTCTTATCGGCGTGTCCAAGGTGCCATTTTCCGATGATTGCAGTTTTGTAGCCAGCCTCTTTCAGGCACTGCGGCATCAGCCACTCTGTAGTGTCGAGCCCATAGTCAGAGACAGAAGGAATGACCCCCGTCTGAAGGCCGTAGCGATATGGGTAGCGGCCCGTCATAAGGGCAGCGCGCGTAGGCGTGCACATTGGCTGAACATAGAACTGATCCAACTTTGCCCCTCCTTCAGCCAAAGCATCGATGTTGGGTGTTTTAATGTCCGCACATCCATTAAATCCAACGTCCTTCCAACCTAGATCGTCGGCAACGATGTGCACGATGTTAGGCTGCTTGGCACCTTTGACCCGTGCGGCTATAGCCTCGCGAATTTTCGGCAGTATTCCCGGCCTTTCCGCTGCTTCTGTCTGTGGGGCGAGCCCAGACAATAGCATCAAGAGGCCAATCAGTGATAGACTGTGTTTAAGAGGTTTTCTTTTCATATTCATAGAAGCAGTGGAGTTGCGGTTGCTAAAATTGTGAGCGGCACGATTCTTGATTAAAGTGGGTTTAGAGTGAATGACAGGGAGTCTTCAACGGTGTGTGTGCGGGGAGTTCGGGTCAGCTCCTCGAACTGCTGCGCCCATTCTTTGATGGCCACCTTGGCGTGTTCGAGGGCAGCGAAATCCCGAATACTTCCCAGACTCATTTTGTCCCTCTCATTGTCTGCGAACTCGAAGAGCAACTCACCTGTCACGTTGTCGCGAACACTCCCCTCGATGGCAATATTGCCACGGGTGAATGAGGACAAGACACCACCATACGGGATCGCAGATTTCACAAGGTTGCCGGCTGCATCTGTTGGATTCAGCTCGATGAGGGCCAGCGTCAGAGTCACTCCTCCCGCCTTAGGCGATGACGAAAGGCTCACTCTCGCGTCTGGAGATTTTTCAAATGCTTCCACAAACGAATTCCGCAGAAGCATCGAGATTTCGCTAACCGGTCTCGGCTTATCTGAGGCACCTGCAACGTTTTCCGTCATCGTCTTTTTCGCCGGGCGCAGGTAACTCGTCTTTACTGGCGCAATGTAAATGGATGAGTAGCCTGCCCGTCGCTCCGGCAACGCTGGATTTACCCAAGCCAACGCAAAGGGTGCACGCTCACGCTGCGGCCTCATTTCGGAACGATGTTGAATGAAGGCGGAAAGTGCAACCGGCTTTGCCTTTAACTCAGTAGACACTTTCTTCGTAGTGGAGCAGCTAGTCGCAAGGTTGCTTATCGCGACACAAAGGGCAAAGGATGTAATGAATTTCATTGATTTCATCGGCGGTAATTTGATAGTAGATAGATCTGAACGGCGCGGTTGATCGCATCGAGCACCCCCTCCCCCGAGTCTGTTTTCCGGAAGTATCCAATACAACCCGCAGCTTGCGCTTGCTCCTGCACCTCAACCGCATCATGGGCGGTAATGAAGATGACAGGGGTGCAGACACCCGACGTCAGCAACTTTTGATGAAGTTCCAGGCCAGACATGCCTCCGAGTTGAATATCGAGCACTAGACAACCAAAGGATTTGAGGTCAGGAGAGAGCAGAAACTCCTCTGCGGACGAAAATGCTACGGGGCGGTACCCCGCAGCCCTCAGCAAACGACACATCGATCGACAGAGGCCTTCCTCGTCATCGACAATCGCAATCGTTGTGTCTGTGATACTGCTCATTGATTTCGTTTTCAATCCTAGAGCCCCAGACAGTTGGATTCTACTGCCCTTAGGGGAAGGTGGTATTGACGGCTGACTCCAAATAAAACAATTCCCGCACTCCAGAGCCAAGAATGCATCTCCTGAAGCATGCAGACCACGTCTGCATATCGTCGCTACTGGCCAGGAGCGTGGTCCAAAACCTCACGCCAATTGGTAGAGTCTGAGAGGTGTCGAGATGCCACGCAACGTCACCTCACCCAGATCAATGGCTCCCAACTTCACCTCCTCCAAACCATTAAGCGCGTCCATTGAGACGATGATTTGGGCACCGAGACGTTTGGCCTCCTGTTCGATACGGGCGGCGGCGTTCACCGTGTCTCCGAGCACCGTGTATTCACCTCGCTGGCGATTTCCCAGCGTTCCGGCCATTACCGCACCCGAATGAATACCGATGCCGATTCTCGTCGGAGGGATGGATTGATCGGCATTAGCTTTTGTCACACAATCCAGGAGCGCCAGCGCACAATACACCGCATTGCGCTGTAGCTCGGCATCTGCAAACGGCGCACCAAACAAAGCCATGAATCCATCGCCTAGGAACTTGTTCACAATGCCGCCATGTGTGTTCACGATCTCGATCATCGGCCCGAACACTTGGTTCAGATAATTCATCACTTCGGTAGGGGAATACTCAGCAGCGATGCTGCTAAAGCCACGAATATCCAAAAAGAGCACACAAACGTACCGCTGTTCCGCTTTGAGACCAGTTGGTTGGTCAATCAACCGCTTTGCTTCCTGCGGCGACACCTGCTGTCCAAAAATGGCAATTGTTCTATCCCGCTCCCTCGTCATCCCAACCGCAGTGGTCAGATAAGACTTCATCTGGTCCGCCACGAATGACGCAACAGCCCCACAAACCAACATCATCCAACCCTTCAAACAAAATGAAGTCGTTGAAACGAGCAATGGCAGTCCACCGTCTTGCGAACCGGTTACGATCAGCTCAGCGACTGATAGAAACGCAATAGCGGAAATGAAGCCAACAAACCAGCACAGACCACGCTTCAGATGCAATGCCGACGCCGCGATGAAAGGGAAATACAGATAGGGCAACATGCCCCCTACTGACTGCAGCGGTCCGGCGACCCTGGACCAGTCCCAAATGATCAGAGTCACAAACAACACCTCAATCGTAGCGATCAAGAAGCAAAACGCCTCCGGCAATGACCTCTTCGAGTTCAGCCGCAGACCCAGGTACTTCCACACCAAACCTTCGAGTCCTGCCATCAAAACAAAGATCACCCCCATTGTTTTCAGTGCCGAAGTGTAGTGCCCATTGTTAGCTTGGGTCACCAACTCTGGCCGGAGAATGAGAACTCCAACGATCACTGCAGCGAGGCCTGTGACAGACATCAACGCCAATGCACGCAATCGCTCACTGGTGAGTACACGCTCACTCAGGAGAGTCAGTATCTCCTCAACTGCGGGCGATGCGGCCGCCCCCTCTGCTTCAAAATGCTTCGTCGACATCACAATGACTGGCTTCTTTGGATTTCAGTCTAACAACATCGAAAGGAGCCCGACTACTACCCCAAAAGGTAGGTAGACAAGCAAATCAACGGCGTAACTCCGCTCAGCGCTTTACGTCAGATAGCTTCCGACCCGCATGAAGCCAAAGCCTCGTCAACTCAGCCACGGACTGCACTTGGAGCTTGGTGGTGATGGCCGTACGGTGCAGCTTCACAGTGCGCTCGTGGATACACACCTCAGCAGCGATCTCCTTGTTCATCCTGCCCTGCACGACCTTTTCAAGAACTTCTGTTTCCCGTGCACTCAAAGTCGAAAACCGCGATCGTAACTCCGCTAACAAAGCTCGCTGTCCCCGTGCAGATTCATCACGCTTCATAGCGAGGTGAACCGCATCCATCAACCGCTCCTTCGGTGCATGCTTTTCGAGATAATCTACAGCTCCTTGCTTGATAGCGCTCACGGTGCTGGGTATGTCACCATTACCAGTGAGGAAGATAATTGGCATAGCATACCCTCCTCGGGCCATTGCATCCTGGAGATCCAAGCCGTTCATCCCAGGCATATGCAAATCCGAAATCACACAACCACGGGCATCATCATCTAACTGCGAGAGGAAGTCGCCAGCAGAATTGAACGTCTTCACAGGAAATCCGCAAGCACGCATCAACCGTGCAGCAGCACGCAAAAATGATTCATCGTCGTCAACGAGATGGATGGTTGGGGGAATCATTGTGAGTGAATGGACAACACCATGATACAAGGTGCAAAGTTGCCTTTTTACCAATAACTTTTGTATTATAGTTTGTCCTCAGCCACGCGAAGAGTGAAGCGAAATGAGGAACCTCCAGATGGGCAGTTCTCTACTGTAAGCCGACCGCCATGTGCCTCAACAATGGTCCGTGAAATCGGCAACCCCATCCCCATACCGTGGGGTTTTGTCGTGTAAAAAGGATCAAAAACTTGCTGAATTCGCTCCACCGGAATCCCCGGGCCATTGTCATCGACGCTCACTTCGATAAAATTGCTCCCCGCCCGGCGTGCATTTATGTTCACATGGCGCTCCACAGAATCAGATTCACTCAATGCATCCATGCCATTGATGACCAGATTAATTAGCACTTGCTGGAGATGAACGCGATCACCGAGCACAGGAGGAAGATCGGGCTGAAAATTTACTGTCAGGATGATGCGACGGGCGGACGCATCTGCCCGCACCAATGCCAGCACTTCAGCCAACAATTCAGCGACAACCAATGGCTGAGACTCTATATCTCTGCGCTTCAATAGTGCCCTAAGCCGATCAATCACATTGCCTGCACGCTGATCATCCTTTCGGATATCCGAGATAATGGCGCGCACCTCTTCAAGATTCGGGACCTCTTCCTTCAAGAAGAGTTCTGCTGCTTCCGCGTTTCGCAAAATCGCGCCGAGAGGCTGGTTTAATTCATGCGCAAGAGCTGACGCTAGTTGTCCCATCATCGAAACCCTCCCCGCATGAGTGAGTTGCCCACGGACCTGAGCGAGTTCGACGTCCGAGTTGTGTGCTCTGGTGATATCCATCAGAACACCTCTCATGAGCACAGGTCTATCTCCCCCATTTTCCTCGAATCTCCCTCTTGCCGCAATCCAGCGTTCACGTCCTCCCGAGAGCAAAACCCGATATTCTTGATCGTATTCTATTCCCCTTGATAGAGCGGCCTCAACTGCATTCTGCACGCCTGGACGGTCATCTGGATGAATCGTCTGGAAAAAGCGCGTAAAGTTAATTGACTCAGAAAGCGGTACTTCAAAAAGCTCTCTCGCTGTTTCATTTGCCCAAATTTCGTCCTTAGTCAGATCCCAAGTCCACATTCCCAGCTTTGCAGCATGCGCCGCCAAATCCATGCGACGCTGACTCTCGTGAAGTGCTTGGCTGAGTCTTGCCGCCCGAAAAACCTCATCACTCAGCTCATGCCCCATCGCAACAAGGACAATCAAAAATGAAAAGCCCACAAAGTAGGGTGTATGAACGATTCCCTTCTCAACAAGCAAAGCGTGCCCGCGAGACGCGACGAAGAAAAAAATGATGCTTCCACCGACAATCAACGCCCGGCGACCCCCACCTCGCCTCCACAATTGGCTCGAGGCGTCGAACACAAACACAGCCACTAATAAGACACTTGCGGCCTCTACGATCGACCAAGGCCCTTCAGTAAGCACAGGTAAGGTATAGTGAACGCCACCAAAGGTCTCTACCTGACGCAGCGCCGTCGCACCCCTCACACCCGGACCCTCACTAACCAAATTTGCAATCTGTGCTGCCAAAAGCAAGACTACACCGCTGATCGCCAACACTGGATTACCCGTACGGAAGAAGCTCCACACGAATCCCACCACGGACGTTACCATTGTTGCGAGGGGGACCGACGCCCATCTTAGCAGCATCTGACAGTCGGTGAGACTTTGGCATCTCAGTATCGCTAGCTCGAAAGCACTGACAGCCGCTACCGACACCGCACTACAGAAAAAAAACAGATGTTGCAAACGTCCCACACCACCAAAAGCGATCCGTAGGTTGATCAACGCAAGTGTTAGGCACGACGAGATCAACATCGGCCAAGCTATGGTCATCCAATTCATTGGCCATGCTTAGCGTCGTTGCCTTTCCTGTCAATCAATGCGCGATGGTATGGATGGATTCGCATGATCGCACAGCCCAGTAGGAATTCCTGAACCCTTTGCCAAGCCAGATACTCCAATTTCCGCTAAAGCGCCTATTACTCACGCAGCATGATCCCTGCCCGTTTTTTGGACAGCGACAAGCCCTCCGTCTAGTCCTTTACTACTTTGCCACCTAGCGAAAGGATCCGTGCCTTGCCTTTAGCGTCTTCAGCTTCGGCGATCTGACCATCTTTGACGTACATCTGCGAAAGCGATGTCCAGGCTAGCAAATCATTGGGCTTCAGCGTCGTGGCCATCATTCCGGC
>CAZCAL010000033.1:13816-18111 GCA_964496625.1 uncultured Verrucomicrobiaceae bacterium
CGGCACGCAGTAGCGCCATGCCTAGAGCATGCCACCCATCAAAAAATGTGGCGTCGATCTCCACGCAACGACGTAGAAGAGGGATCGCCTCTGCCACGTCTCCAACGGCCACACATCCTGTCGCCTCATCAAGCAGGTCTTGAGCAGATGATGTATCGCCAGGCATGATGGTTGTGGACAGCAGCGGTTACTGCTCCGCCACTGCCATGAACTTGAGGGACTCCTTCGCTGCGTCGCGGCGCTTTGCAAACCAAGCGCGGAAGATTTGATCACGCTCCTGGGATTCTGCGGATGACTCCAGTTGCTGGCGACGGGTCGCAGCATCATCACTCTTGTAGAGCAAGCGGCTATCGACATAAAGCAATAGAGTGCCAGACTCCGACGGCACGGGCTCTTCTGCAAGACTACCAGAAGGTGTTTTGCCAGCCAACGATGCGATGCGAGAACCACCCGTCAGATTTGGCGGCGGCGACTGCACAGAAAACTGAGGGAGTTCAGTCAATGTCAGCTTCTGTTCCTTGACCAGATCAGCAATCTTCTTGCCGGCCTTGAGCCCTTCTGTGATGGCCTTGCTGGCTTCCGTCACTGCCTTGGTCATGGCCTCGCGGGCACCGCGCTCGATCAGAGTTGTTTTAATCTTTTCCTTCACCGCAGCCAGATCTTGCTGCTTGGATTCTTCGAGTTGGGTCAGTTGAATCAAATAGACTGACTTCGGTGCGTTCACCACGTCACCCACACCACCCACACCGCTGATGATCTTAAATCCTGATTCGGCGAGGTCTGGTTGGTCCTTAATCGCATCAGGTGGACTGCTCCGCTCAAACGGTGCCAGGGTTTCCAGTTTCAAGCCGTTGTCCTTCGCCAGCACATCAAACTTCACCCCTGGCTGACGGGCTGCCGTCATAACTTTCTCAATCTTTGCGGCGAACTCGTCCTGCTTTTTCTTGCGGTCTTCAGCAGTCGGCAATTTATCCAGATCCTGAGGCTTCTCGACGGCTACATAAGCGAATCCGCGCTTCTCAGGGGATTTGAAGGTGTCTTTGTTCTCATCGAAGTACTTTTGAATCTCCTCATCTGTCACCTTGATGTCTTTCTTGTAAGCATCCAGGGCGAAGGTGATGGTCGAGGCCTTGATCGTCTGGTAGCTGCTGGCGTAACGTTTTTCGGTCGCGAAACCGGACACCGCGTAGTTGCCAGCGACGATCTCCTTCATGCGACGCAAACCGATATCATCCTTTACCAAGTCCAACATGTCCTGACCATGGAAGCCTAGTGAGCCAATTTGATCTTCCAGGGCAGCAACCAGATTGGGGTCATACTGACCGTTCTGCTGGAATTGCGGCATCTTCTGCATCACCGCGACTGCTTCGTCATCGGTTGGCATCACGCCCATTTCGTCCATTTCATGACGCAGCACCATCTGGTTCAGAGCAAAGTCAATCGGAGCCCGATCCATCGTCTGCACTCGCATGTCGGTAAAATACAGCCCCATGGCCAATTCACGCAGTCCCATGCGCTGAGCCAAATCAAAGTAGCGCATCTGGCGGCCTAGTTCAGCACGGGTATAATTGTTGCCATAGAGTTCAAAGGCGACATCCGTCGGCTGCATAGCTCCAGAACCTCTCCCTCCCTTCCATCCGCCCCAGACTGAGAACGAAAGGATGATAACGATGGTCAAAACAATGAGAAAGGCACCTCTGTGACGGCGGAAGAATTCAAGCATAGCTGGTCAGGAAAAACGGGCGGCATATAACCCCGGTGATTGCCCCCCGGCAACAGGAAAGTCGTCATTCTCATCCAGGCGCGAAAAATCCATCTCCACACAGTTTTGACTGCGTACCCCTCGCTTGGCGGCAAATCGAACCCCAACCTCGAGCGGACGCTTCAATAATTATCATATTTTCCAATTCCAATATGCTACACTACACTTAAGCAACGAAATTTTTCTTTTAAGTTTACGACTACTCCAGTACCATCCTGCGAATTCCAACTCTTATCATGACTCTACGACCGATCTCAATTGCCCGGTTCTGCGCTTCACTGGCCCTCGCTGCGTCAATGATAGACCCAACACCCATCGTTGCCTCTGGATCGAGTGACACTGTAGCGATGGCGGAACGCCCCAAGCTAGCGATCATCGCAGAAGACATTACTGTAAACGGGCAAGCGCGGCCAGAGATCGCCCAAGCTCTAGTAGACGGCCTGAGCGTGGGGTTACTCCAGTCTGGCCAGTTCCGCATCTTCACCCCACCGGTATCCGGACAACGCATGGATGGGCAACTCGGGTCGTCCTCCAAGGGGCTGAGAGCGCTAGAAGGCGAATCTTTAGACTACGTAGTGACGCTGAGCCTCCTGGGTGAAAACGATTCCTTTCGCCTTACCATGAAGAAGGTGCGCGTCTCCACACAAGAAGTTCTTGAGGCGCACCAGTATGACGCCAGTGGGAATCTGGGAAAAGTCTTCGACCTCACGCCGAAGATCGTCGCCAGCCTAGAATACCGTTCACGGTCCGTTACAGGTGTCTTTCCACGCTCCCAATCGCCCGCCGAAATCATTGCCCCTGCGATTAAGGTGCCAGTCGTTGCTACACAGCGGTCTAGCAGTCCAGCCAGCCCCGCCTACGATCCGTGGGCCAATGTTCCCGTAGTTGATCAGTACACGGCAGAGGACATCCGACGCGCGCCCAAGGCTCTCATTTACCAAAGGCTAGGCTCGATCCAGCACATCGACCCGATCTGGAAGTTCTGCATCATTCGCCCTGAATCTGGGCTCTCCTTCCGCAAGCAGGAAGCGCTCCATGTCCTCTACGATGAAGACGGCACGCTCTATGGAGATCTTCGCGTCTCAGGCATGGACAGCGGCAAGGTAATCGCGGACTTTGGTCGCACCCCCTCCCATCACCCGCTCTTTCCTGGAGACGAGGTATTCGGCTGGGCACCGCCTCTGCAATAGAGCGCACTTCCTTAATTGCGACTTGCTCTCTCCGCAGAGAAAGCGCATGAAACGGGAGATCCAATGAAACTCTCCCATCTCCAAGAAAACAACCGTCGCTGGGCCACTGAAACAGTCGCCAGAGACCCGGAATTCTTCAAACGACTCACCCAACAGCAGAGCCCAGAGTATCTTTGGATCGGTTGCGCAGATAGTCGCGTGCCAGCCAACGAGATCGTGGACCTCCTTCCAGGGGAACTCTTTGTGCATCGCAATGTCGCCAACGTCGTCGTGCATACCGATCTCAATTGCCTGTCAGTGCTCCAATACGCCGTGGATGTTTTAAAGGTCAAACACGTCATCGTTTGTGGTCACTATGGTTGTGGGGGCGTCATCGCGGCGCATCAAAACCTGCGGCTTGGACTGATCAACAATTGGCTGCGCCACATTCAGGACGTCGAATATAAGCACCGTGATCACCTCGCCACGCTGGAAAACGAAGAAGCAAAAGGCTCGCGCCTTTGTGAACTGAACGTCGTGGAGCAAGTCGTCAACGTTAGCCAAACCACCGTCGTCGAATCGGCATGGGATCGCGGCCAGGATCTCACGGTTCACGGCTGGATCTATGGTGTCGCCGACGGCATCGTGCGGGATCTCAACATGTCCATGAATGCCGATAACAAAATCGAGCCCATGTGGCAGCGCGCCGTCTCCATGCTGCACGATAGCCCGCCAGTCTAGGCTTGCTCAAGGTATCGCCGCCGCCACACTGCTCGGGAGATTTTCCCGCGTGGGTCGGGGACTAGGTCGGTGGTTAGCCACCAGTGTCGAGGTCGCTGCCAGGACGCCAGCTGCCCGGCGATGGCAGAGAGTAATTCCCGCTGCCCAGTGCCCGGCGCGGCATTGACACAGGCCACGATGTCTTGAACACGGTCTGCATCTGCGCTCGGTACACCAAAGACCAGGCAGTGCAAAACCCCTGGATGCCGTAGCAAGACTGCCTCCACCTCGGCGGGCGCCACCTTTCTTCCCGCGACATTGATCACGTCCGTCATCCGACCCAAAAGCTTCACCTCACCAGCGGTGGTGATCTCCGCCTTGTCTGTGGAGACGAACGTTCCCGCCGACAGCTGCGCGCGCAAATCGCACTCCCCATCGTCTGGCCAGTAGTGCGAAGCCACGGCAGCGCTCGACACACTGAGACAGCCGTCTTCATTGATCGCTAGGTCCACCCCATCCATCGCGCTGCCGGCGATACTGCCATCCGCTCGCGGCGAATCAGTGCGATCGTAAGCGATGCCTCCGCACTCGCTTGATCCATAGAAATTGTGAACCTTGATTCCGGTCGCTTCGTGAATCGCCTG
>CAZCAL010000034.1:0-18053 GCA_964496625.1 uncultured Verrucomicrobiaceae bacterium
GGTCCTGTTTTTAGCTCCGCCTGCAGCGCGCCAACGTCGGGAGAACGATGCACCACCCAGACTGCCCCGGTCAGAGCACTGAGCGCGATCAGCAGGACGATTTTGCGCAGAAGTTTCACAAGAAAGAAGGCCCCGATGGACCGCTACATGGCGATGAATCGCCGATGCTAGGTCGCCGACGAAGAACTGCCGCCACCTCCAGATGAGGAAGAAGCCGCTGCTGGAGGGGGAGACGAAGGGGGTGACGCCGCTGGCGAACTAGTGGACGAAGAAGAATCTGAATCTTTCTTGGCCGCTGCCTTGTAGGAATCACTGCGATAGTCAGTGATGTAAAAGCCGGAGCCTTTAAAAATCAAACCCGCTCCCAGACCGATCTTCCGCTTCACGGGTCCCTCACAATTCTCCACCGGGCAATCGGTGAGATGGGGGTCCTTCATGGATTGGCGGACTTCAAATTCGTGGCCGCACTTTTGGCACTGGTAGTCGTAGGTGGGCATGGATGGCAGTCGATTAGAGGAACAAGGGGGCCGACATTATGCGCTCCCCTGGGCTCTTCCGCAATGGGATTTTCGGGCTCTCCATACGGCTTGCGTGCTGAAGCACAGGGGGGCGAATTTTTGCAATTTTTGGTCCTCCGATTTCCCACGACGTAGCCGTGGTGACTCTATTTCTGAGAATCGGCCACTGCTGCGAGGAAAAAGTTCGGCAATCCTGATAATTTTTGAAATTTGTTCGTCACAAACAATTACCCCTTGGGTACTGAATTTGGATAACTCCGCCGTGATTCGGAAATCCGCCACCACACCTCCTTCCATGAAGACACACCCCGTCGATAAACCCGACCGAATGGCAACCCTTAAAGCTCAAGGGATACCTTCGATAAGGAGTCGTCTGTCTCGCCGCATCCCCAAAGGATGCAGCGAGGGGGCACCTCACGACTTGCAATCCTCCTCTCTCTCAGCCATGAACCCAGACAATCCATTCGATTTTTCAAGACTAGCGGACCCGAACGACGAAGCGGCGTGGGAGTCGTTTCACGTTCAATGCTATGAGAAGGCGTTCCGAGTCGCCATGGGAATTGTCCACAATCATGAGGACGCAAAGGATGTGGTTTACATGGCGATGAAGAAATTGCATCGGAAATCTGGGTCCATTGACTGCCAAAAAAACCCTGAAGCCTACTTTCTTGTCATTTTATCGAACTTAGCAAAGGCGGTGGCAAAAAAGGCCTCCAAAAGGCGCAGCACAGAAGCCTCCATCGACGAAATCCCTCAGGAAGCCGTATCTTGCCAGCCAATGGCCCCTGGTGGTGATGAAAGTGTTCTCCCGGAGTTGACGAAGGCTATCCTCAGCTGCGCCAAGAGCGCGAGAGATATGGAGATTGTTCAACGAGTGATTTTCAATGAAGAAAAGGAAGTCTCCGTTTCCGAGGACTTGAAGCACCACGGACGCAACCCAGGCAAAAAGACCCACGATGTGGTCCGCAACACCGTGCGCAACGTTCGTAACCGATTCCGCAAGCGGTTCCCGCAGTGGCAACGATACCTGAAAGACGAATTTGGAAGAGCCTAACCAACAAGCCAACGCACGTTCGGTCCAATTCCGAATCAAGGCCACAACGACCCATAGCCCAATTCTTTAATGCCAAATCCTTCCAAAATATTCTCTGCACTGGAACATGCGGCCTCAGCCATCGAAGATCAGATTGCCCGTTATCTGGGTGGTCTGATGGACGATGAAGAGGAACAAGATTTTCATGCCCTCATGGCAGAAGATCCTGCCCTCTCAGACGAGGTCCGCCAGATCCAGCGCCAGACCAACGCACATCTAACACCGGAACTAGTGGCCGCTGAAAGAACCCGGTTCTTAGATGACCTCTTTCCGTTTCGCACGAAAACCACTGAGACGGCTCTGCAAAACGAGGTGTGGTTGGGAAGGAGAGCTGCCGTCAAGCGGCGCCGCACGCCGACCGATTCAGCATACCGCGCGGCACCAAGCCAGCGATATTTTGCGGCAGAGTCTGCCGCCTGTGCTCAGGAGGTTCCGACGAGCTTTGACCAGCTTCTCAACGTCTGGCGCCGTGCCTGCACAGAAGGGGGGATAGCCCCAATACAAGTGATAGAGACCATGATCGATCATACGCATGGTTGGTGGTTTGGTTTTTGCGCGGAATTGGCGAAGGGGACCGCCCCACTTCCTAACGCGGCAACTGTTCAGGGTTGGATCGACGGCGTGCGGACGCAGCTGTTTGACCAACCGGGCTTGTGGGGGAGGGAATGGCCAGCCCGTTTGTCGTGGTGCCTTCAGCAGGCATTTGCCAAGGCTGGGGGTCAGGCATTGGTTGAGTCATTGGCAGGCGATGCAGATGGCCACGGGCTGCCCGAAAGACTCCGGCACCAGTTCATCCAGTCGTTGACGCCGGGGACCAGCGCCTTAGTCCAGTCCATGGGGGAAATATCGCTGCCAGTTGTGCTAATCCTGGGCAACAGTGGAAAACCCGGGCGTCTGCGAATCGCAATAATGCCGAAGGGCACGGGCTTGCTAGTGCCCACTCTTGGCATGGCCATGGTACCGCAGACGGTCGAGGTTCAACGAGTTTGCACGGACGTGGTGGAAGAACTCCGGAGGCTCCACCTCTGGAGCGATGAGCTTGATTTCATGTGGGAATTGACGGTCGAAGAATGCAGCCCTGGGCTGGTCTGCGGAACTTCGCTTGGGCTACCCCTTGCCTTCGGGTGCGCTTGGTTAGCCGTTCGTATGATGCCAGAGGCGCGGATTTCGCCTCTCTCAGACAGTCTTCAAAACATCCATTCCCCAGAGCGCGTTTGCTGCACTGGCTCGTTTTGGAACGGTGATCGCACCTCTGGGATCATCCCCAAGATCGAAAATTCGCTGCTTCAGGACCACGTAAGGCTCATGGTGATTGACTCATCCACCGCAGCGGCGGTGAGCTCACGCTTTGGTTCTTCACGCACCCTGCACGCCCAAAACACCTATTTGATTCAGCGTCCAGACGAGGTCATCCGACGAGATCCCAGTGCACGCAATAACCTGCCAGTGGTGGTCTGTAGCAGTCTCGCCGAATTAGTCGCGGATGTGGCTGTCGAAGAGGACATGCCGAACGTCTGCTGGAACTGGCAGGCCGATGAAGATGTGAAGAGACCCGAATTGATCACTCGTCGTCCGTGGGTTGATAAAGCCGTGAAGGCTCTATGGAAGGAGCACCCGATCCTCATCCTAACGGGAGCGGCTGGCACTGGGAAAACTAGCTGCATGGCAAAGCTGATGTATGACGAGGGCGAGCTTGCAACAACGTCTGGCCCAGCGGTAGGTCACATCATTCAGCGGGACAGCCGCCGTCGCAAAGACGACCCTGAGCTGTGGCTCGGCAGCCTGACGGCCCAGCTGCGCAGAAAATTTCGGTTGGCAACGCCTCGGTCGTTCCTCGGCCTTACCAAGGACGGTAGCGATGATTTAGGCCATCACGCATTCCCACCTCCGGAAAAATCTGGACTGTTGCGCGACAGAGACAGAATCACCGAAGCAGCGGAGAAGCTTGTGGGCGTACTTGTCCAACTGATGAATATGCGTGTGTGCGAGTCCGTGACCCTCTACGTGGATGGCTTGGAAAAGGCCTACGGGCGCAATCGCCGCTTTGCCTCAGACGCTGGCTCAATGCCGGAGTTCATCAAGGCGCTGAAAGAGTCTGGACTGATACCTGATCAACCAGCGAACAACGTCTCCCACCCCACCAACCTCCAACGAACGGCGTCGTCTGGGGCCTTTGTCAGAATGTTGCTAACGTCCAGGCGAGAGCTCGATGAATGTGCTCTGGTGCCCGCGCTGAGCACGCCGTGCCACTTCGTCAATCTTTGTGGTGTTTCTCGGCTACCCCAGGTCATCAGCCTGGATCCGGTTGGTGGTAATAAGGCGAAGGTGAATCAAGATCTCCGACACTTTCTCGACGACTCCAGAGTAAATCCCACAGAGTTCAAGCAGATCCTTGAACATAGCAGTGAAAACTTCTTCATCGCTAGCCGTGTGATGAAAAATCCAGCCGCTTACAACGACGGCAAGCAATTCCATGATGTCACTGGGTTCTTGGAACAGGAGTTCTTTATCGCTGTGAGCAGATTTGTCCGTGGTCCAGCCGATGACATCTATCTCGATGCATCTGTTGACCTTCTGGATGCACTTGGGATGGTTGCGGTAGCGCGTTCGCCGATTTCCTGTGATCTGCTGAGCTCGCTCTTTGGAAGATCCGCGGCGGATCAGATTCGCAATGCCATTACCGGCGGTGCGCCGGACTTTTTCAAGGGAGATCGCCCAGGGATTGACGGTATGGAGCCCCTGCGTTTCCTGCACCCGATGATGAGGGAATTCATCATCGCTATGGGAAGGAACAAGGAAATTCAATCACGCCCGCAACTTTACCGTGTCATTCGCCGCTGGAAGGAACGGCATCAGGAGGACGGCGACCCCTACATTGCCTGGCATGCCAGATATGCCAAGGCTTGTGGACGGTGGGCGGAATTTGATGATGACATTGAACCGCGGGGCTATGCTCTCAGACACCTGTTGTCCCATCTGCGGCAGTGCCAAAACTGGCCGTGTTTTGCACAAATGGCCGCGAATCTGGAATTTCTAAAGGCCAAGATCTCCTTTTCTAACTTGGGGGTATATGACTTAGTGAAGTCGATTCACAAAGCATTCAGGGAAGAACCCCTTCTGCCGCCAACGGTCGCTGAGCGCCCCGTCATCCAGGAAATCGCAAACATCCTGCGACCTCACGAAAGCCTCATTGGTAAAGATTGGTCCATGGCGTTTCAACAGTTGCATAACGATCTGTCCGAAACTGCTGCTGGCAATTCGTTGCGGGCACGACTGCGGAGGATACTTGCTGCCGAAGTCGGGACCACGAAACCGCTCTGGATGTCGGCCCCCTATTGTAAGAACCACTCTGAAATTACCCCTCGCCTACAGGTGCATCATCGCGAGGTAATCCGAGCAGCGACATTCTGCCCGGCACCTTCGCCTCAATGCGGACCCCTCATCGTCACGGCTGGGCGCGGAGGGATGCTGCATGTATCCCAAGTGTCTGGTGCCAATCCACCGATTCTCATCGACCCAGATCTCGGCATTGTCATCGTTGAGACGGACGATCATAGCTGGGCCAAACGCAGTAAGGCCTCTGCAAAATTGTCCCTCGCTCAAAACTGGCGTCGCAAACCGGTTCTGGACATGTGTTTCGTAAATTCCGGAAAGACGCTCGTCTATCTTTACAACGGCGGAGTTAGCTCGATTGAGGTCGCGGATTGCCTGTGTGCAATCAAGAGCGTAGAAGATGGTGAGCCCGCTCTCCGGATCAAGGTGCGTCGTCTAGCATCGTTTGCCTCAGAACCGCAGTCCATATCTTCCGCCGGAAACGGGGGGTCACTCTTCGTCGTGGGCACAAGTGATTGGGTCTGCCGCATTTGCGACGCCAGCTCCATGCGGGCTGTTTTGCCAACCTTAGAGATGCACATTCTTGAGGTCCAGAAGAACCACGGAGCCAGCTCCCATGGCCAACATAATGAATCTAAAAACGTCGTTGAACTACGGCCATGCCGCAGACCCGCACTAGATCCCTATGGTTGCGTAGCCATGTCCAGAGATGAAACACTTGTCGCCATGGGTTGCCCTGACCAATGGATTCGGGTCTGGCAGATCGATCATGCGCAGTGGCGGAGCAACCGAGAGCTGGAGTCCTCAGCCAGTCGGAAAACGTCTGCCGTTTCAGCAAAAAGTCCGTATCGATTGATTGCGGAACTCCCACCACCTACCGACCGTCGGATTGACTCCCTTTCATTTTCCCCTGACGGTGAAACGCTGGTCGCAGGCGGGGGCTTTGCGCGGGGCGTCTTAGAACTGTGGTCGATCCAGTCGGGTGATTGCAAAATTTTACCGGCGCATCGGGATTGTATTCAAACCTCAACCTGCTTTGCGATACCTGACAATGATGGACAGCGAACCGTCTACTTGGCCACAGCAGGGCACGACCGCACCTTCTCGCTGTGGAGCCTTCGTCACCTCTTAGAAGCCCCTGTCAGAAGTAGTGATAGGGCACTTACAGCGTGGATCAACGACTCACCAAAAAAGTGTCACATTGCGTGGGCTGCGCCCATTGCACCCATCACAAGTAGGTCCCATCAAGACGTCATTTACCGACTTTGTGTGTCGGCAAACGATGAACTGCTGGCTTCTGCTGGCGCTGATTGTACGGCCAAAGTCTTCGACATTCGGGCTCTGCTCTCATCCGCCCTGCCGCCGATCGATCCTGCTGGCCACGAGAACTACATGAACACAGCAGCATTTGATCCGTCTGGAGACTACTTCGTCACAGGAGGCGCAGATTCGAAATTTTCATTGCGTCCAGTCAAAGCCAGCGGCGTTTCTCCTGAGTCCGTGACGCTGAACGGTGGGGAGATCCGCGCAGTGCGAATTTCCCCGTCCGGACACCAACTGGCGGTAGGGTCAGATCATGAGGCCGTGGTCTGTGAACTTCGTGATCACCAAGTGGTCGCTTCGATACGCCTAGCAGTTCCAGATCGAACCAATGTGGTCGTATTTCCAAAACCTTCCCGTCCAGACATCCTACTGGCGACTGGATCACACAATGGCATCGTGCGTATCCATTTAAAAGCAGGTGCCGCCATCCGACAGAACCTGACTCACAACGGAGCCGTGCGTGCCATCGACTTCAGCGACGACGGGATCTGGATCGCCTCGGGTGGCGATGATAGCCAACTCATCGTGTGGCAGCTAAGTGATCCGAACAAGCCCGTACTTCTGAAGGACCTCAGGGATGGGGATGGCCTGCAACGAATTAAGTCGGTGGCCTTTCATCCGAAGAGTGACCTCCTCGCATCCGGCGGCTCACGCAACATTACCCTCTGGCGACAGCTCGGCGAACAGTGGCAGGCTGTATCGACGCTTCGCGGCCATCTCGATGAGGTTTGGTGCATGGTGTTTAGCCAATGTGGCCGCTACCTGGCTAGCGGATCCAAAGATAGAACCGTTAGAATCTGGGATCTCCAGAGCCCACCCGAAGCACGCCGCTCTGCTTGTCTCCCGCGTACGAACTCCGTGCTGGCGCTGTGGTTTAGTCCGGATAGCAAGCGCCTCCATGTCGCTGATGCGGGGCCCGCTGCGCAGCTGCCGGATTGTTCCGTCGTGGAGATCCACGGACTTTGAGGCACCCACTTATTTCGGTTGGATCTCCCGCAGCTTGCCACCGCTGCGGCGGGCGATCTTTTCCCAGGCTTCTTTGTCTTCAGCGCGCATTTGGAAGCCAATGAAGTTTACTGGTAACTTCTGCTGCCTGCCTTTTTGCATCTCCTTCATCTTGTCTTCAAGCTCGTCATTCGGGATGCGGCGATCTTTGGGATAGGTCTGCTCAAACTGGCCATCAGAGATCAAGAAGACCACATCGGGATTCATCGCAAAGGCTGCGTCGATCACGCACACCACTCCATTCGGATCGGGGCTCATCACACCCCTTTGGCCCCGTGCCATTTGGCCGCTCTCGCTCCATTCAGTCTCGATCCATTGCTTCGCCAGCTCCCGATTCGCAGGGGTTGAAGCCAAGAGCTTATCGCTGAAGGGTTTGTAGTTGCGCACGAACTGAATGATCGAAAAGCTGGCTGATGGAGGAAGACTGGTGATCAGCTTCAACGTCTCATCTTTAATCGCGGCCAAAGGCAATCCGCTGGCATTCGCCTTGTTCACTACACTTCCAGAAACATCAAAGCACAACACAATGCGCTGACCTTCAGACTGCAGGCCCATAAAGCTAAACTTGGACCCCTTACCCATGCCACCTGCCCCAGACAAACCTGCACCGCCACCCAGACCCAATCCCGCAGTGCCGACGAGGCTCGTCACCTGATCACTGACCAGCTCGCTGGGATCCAGTGGCAGCATCTGCTTCAAATCTAGCTTTGGGATATCGGGCAGCACAAACTTTGCGGGTCGGGTGCTGACGAGCTTATCCTGAAACACTGGTTTCGGCGCAGCAGCCTCATGTGAAGCGGTGTTCATCCGATGTTCCGGCGTCTTTTGGATCGGGATTTTGAGCGTCTGCTTCACCTCAAACACCGCCTCAGGCTTCGCGTATTGCCGCGCAATGACCCACAAACCAAAAAGTGCCAGCACGACCACATGCACCAGCACGACGCCGATGATAATGCTGACAATCAGCCCCCGTTGCTTCGGTGGCTGTCCATCTTCCACTGGCGGTTTGGGCTGCCGCTTCGGCTCGGGCGGCTGCGCATAAATGACGACGGACATCGTGCTATTCGCCTCCTTCCGTTGGGGGTTGGTCAAAGGTCACATTCTTCACCCCTGCCTTTGCGCAGACATTCAATACATCGACGATGCGTTGATGGCGGGCTTCATCTTCGGGTGCTAGCGTCACTAAAAGCTCTGCCTTTGCGGCAGAAGAGGATTTGGCAAGTCGCGTCAGACTCTCCAACAAGCGATCCAACGAATGATCATCCGCAGCCCCGATGGCCTGTTCGTTCAATTGCACAATCCCACTCGCCAGAATCTGGATGCGTTGCTCGTCAGGCAGTTCGACGGGCGCATCTTGCTCTGCCACGCCCGGCAGACCCAGGTTCACATCCGCCTCCGGCTTGATCGGTTTTGCGGTGACCATGAAGAACACCAGCAGCAGGAAGACCATGTCAATCATGGGCCCCATCTGCATTTCGACAGCGCTATGTTCGCGGCGGCGGCGTCTCATGGGTTCAACGTTGGTAAGTGGCAAAGATGACGTTTACCGCCCCAGCCTGGGAGGCCATTTCCATAAACTGGCGGATGCGTTTTGCAGGCGTATTGAGGTCTGCCCGCAGATAGATCTTCAAGGGCGGTGTAGCGCGAAAGCGCTCCTTCAAATAGGCGCGCATCTCGTCGTCCGTCACATCGCGATTGGCCACATGCAAATTCCCGGCACCGTCTAAGTTTACGATGTCGCGATTGGAAATATCGTCCGGCATCACAGCGGAAGACGCCAGCGGCAGCCTGATGTCCATCTTCTTCTGCTCCTTGGTCATCTTCGAAGTGACCATGAAAAAGATGAGCAGCAAAAACGTCATGTCGATCATCGGCGTGATATTAAATCCGATCTCGTCTTGAGCTGGCTTGCGGCGGCGCATGGATTACTCAGGCTGGCTTGGTTCGTTGGTCGGTTCCGCACTGCCAGCCAGTTTCACTTCGCCCGAAACCACGCCGATGAGGAAGGACGCGCTGCGCTGTAGCTCAGACATGATGCCGCTGAGCTTTGTGCGGAAGAAAAAGAATAGGAACATTGCAGGAATACCCACGATCAATCCACCTGCAGTCGTGATCATTGCTTCACCGATACCGCCAGCTAGATCCGCAGGTTCGCTCTGCCCGGCTTTTAGTTTGTTGAACGCGGTGATCATGCCGGAGACCGTTCCATAGAGTCCGACCATCGGCGCAATCGTTGCAAAAACATTGAGGTAGTTGATCCATGTCATGAGACGCGTTTCCTCATAGTCCATCGCCTCTCCCGCAGCGTCTTCCATGGAGCCCTTGTTGGCTTGATCGCGATCAAAGTTGACCTTCAAAAGCGCGGAGGACATCACCCGACTCAGACAATTCGGCTGCGCCAGACACATCTGGTAGGCACCACCGACATCACGTGATTGCATCGAGCGAGTGAGGGTGTCCGACAGCGCTTTGGGAACCATCTTCTTTTGCGTGACCTGCGTGAAGCAATACACCGCGACAGCTACGGTGCCCATCGAGAAGAACAGCAGCAGATGCATCGTCCAACCGCCCTGCTGATACAGATCGAGAAGTGAAGTGCTGGCGACTTCTTGCGGTTGATCAGGTTTGGTTTCCTGGGCCGTCAATGGGGATGCCACTGCGAACATCGCAGCAAAACAGAAGAGGGTTCGGAGTCTTTTTAACATGAGCAATTCAAGGTTTGGGAATCAATGCTTTGGCTTTCTCAGCGTAGAGTGAGGTGGGGTAGAGCTGCAAAAGATCGCGCGCGTGGGTGGCAGCTAATTCAGGTTCTTTGGCGAAGAGATGTACCTGCACGACGCCCCACAGTGCCTCTGCTGCCTTGTCATCAACGGAGCCATGAAACAGTGGCGCATGGAGAAACTGGTCCAGCACATCCTGATAAAGACGGGTGCGTTCATCCTTCAGGTCATCGTCATCTTCCCAGCGTGGATGATCTTTTTCAAACTGCTGCAGCCTTTGAAAATCCGCCATCGCCAGCACCTGACGCGCTTCGAGCAAGAGCGATGGGTCTTCGCTGTCGTTCGCCAAGGCCCGCGCTTCGGTGATTGCTTCATCGATACGATTCAGCGCGATGAGGGAACGCAGGCGACCCTTCTTGGCCTCCGCTTGGCGCGCTTTATCCCAATCCTCTTTCTCAATCTGCATGAAGATGCGGAGCGCGCGCTCCAACAAAAAGGGATCGGTTTGCTTCAGTAGTTGCTGCGCCAAAGTGAGGCCCAAGAGCCCCGAGTTATTCTGCGCCCACCTGAGATTGATGGACTTCTCCTGCCATACCTCCCAGAGACGCTTCTGCCCAGCATCTGTCTCGGGCTGTGCGAGCGCCTCCGTTTCGCCAGGCAACGGTTCAAAGTCGATGAACTTGATCAATGAGGGATCAAAATCACGCTTCGCTGAACCCACACCTCCGGGAAGTTGGATCTCCATGGTCACCAGAGGAGTCGCCAGCCGCAAGATTTTGCCACGCAAGATCTTTCCATCGTTCAGATGCACCACATCTTCAGCCCTGGCGGCGATGCACAACAGCAGGCAAGAAGCGAGCCAGCGTCTCATCGTGCCACCTCCGTTTCCTTGACTTTGGCCTCGTTGACAGGAGCCGGAGGTAGCGGTCCTAGCTCTCTCATGCGCTGCTCAGCAGCGGTGAATTCTGGGAAAGCGGTCAGCGCTGCGGTGCGGGAGCATTCAGCATACACTTCGTGTGCTTCCCGCTTTTTACCTAGCTTCTCCAGGGCTTTGGCCCGAGCCAAATAGGCTTTGGCAACAAGATCAAGATGCCGACCGTAGCCCACATAAACGCGTTCGTAATAGGCAGTGGCTGGCAGCAGTTGATTCTGCTTCTCCAAGAGCCCACCCCATGCCAACAGCGCTTCTGCCTTGGCTCGGGTCGGCGTCAGCTTGTCTGACAGAAGACCTTTGTAGATCTCGGTCGCCTCTGAGATTTTGCGATGATCACCCAGCAATGCCGCCTTTCGCAGAGCCACCCGCGGGATCAAGTCCATGCTGACTGCACGCTTTTCAAAACGCGCATAGTTGTCCAGGGCGGCTTGCCACTCCCCCGCTGCCTCTGCCAAGACGCCGAGGCCTGCATAGGCCCGCTCAACTTCGACCGCCCGCGGATGCCAACGGATCAATTCGGTATAGAGTTCCTTGGCCCGCACTTTGCTGCCAGCCTCGCGCGAGGCATCTGCACAGTCGGCAATGATACGCGGGTTTTGGCGCTTCACGTTTAAGGTCTGTGCTGCCATCAGGAAGCCTGCATAAGACAGCTCGGGCTTGTCAGGAGGTTGCATGTGGCCCTCCATCCAGTTGAGGCGGCAGACCATCACAGGGCGATTTTGTTTTTCTGCCTCGGTGCGTTTGCGTTGGATCTCGCGCACGAGTTCGACACGCTGATTTTCACCGCGATAGAGTCTTGGCAACGCTAGCAGAATGTCCTCGACACCGTAACGATCTGCGACATCTCCATGCTCATCCAGTGCCCGCCAATATAAGGCGCGGGCCTCATCATGCTGATCCATCGATTCACTGGCGAAACCCATCCAATAGACTGCTTCAGCCAACTTTTTGCTGTCTGGCCGGGCTTTGGCAAAGGCCTCGTAGTGGGCTTGCAGAGCTGGCCAGTCTTGGCGCAACTTCCAAACATTGCCGATCTTGAACTGCGCCTCGTCATACCAGTGATCATCGCTCACGGAGACTGCCTCATAGCTGGCAAGTCCTTCATCAATTTGTCCCAAAGAGCAGAGCGCATCACCGCGCAGCACCTCCGCCTCGCCAATGTCAGCCCCTTGCGGATGCCTTATCTGATACTCCTGTAGCTCCGCGATCGCATCGTCATATTGAGCAACTGCAAACAGACAGTAGGCGCGCTTAAATTCGGCTGCAGGTACGTAGCGCCCCGACTTTGCATACTTCTTCAGATGCCTTTCCAAGTGATCGCGGCAGGGCTGGTACTGTTTGTCAAAGCTCAGCGCCATGCCCAACCAATAGTCTGCATCTTCCGCGACTGGCAGATGATCAAAGCGTCGCAGCAGCTCTTTGAACTGCGTCACCGCTGCTTCCGTATCGTCTGCCATCAGATGCGCGAGACCCGCCATCAGCATCGCCTGTGGCACCAGTTCCTCTTTGGGCAACTTCACTGCAAGTGCCTCAAATTCCTTCGCCGCTTCTGAGAAGTCCTGTGCGTCATAGCGTGCCTGCGCGAGGAGGAAGCGGACCTTGGCTGTATCAGTCGGGGCGGCTTTTTCCTCAAACTTCGCCAGCCAAACATCGGCAGCCGCAACTGCGCGGTCATAGCGCTTCAGTTCATGCCAGCATTGCACCACCGCCATACCCGCCTGGGCCTGCTGGACAGGGTCTCCAGGCAATTGCACCGCCTCTTCTAGGACAAGTGCTGCTTCGCGCCACCGCCCCAACCCAAGGTATGAGAACCCAAGCCGCATCCGCACGGCGAGATCAAAGCTGGCGTTCGCTGCGAAGGTGCGGTGCTCCCGCTCCACGCGGGTCATGACGCTCTGCTTCTGAAACACCTGTGGTTCCGTTCCAGCTCGTGCTTTGAGGGCCTCAATCTCAGCCTGCAATCGTGCTATCCGCTCCGTTTGATGCTTGAGCAGGCGTTGTGCAGGCCAGACTCGTTGCAGACAAAAGATGGCACTGTAGTAATCCTCCTTTTCCAAAAATCTGCCACCTAGCTCGGCGGTGAGTCCTTGCAAGGAAACAATCTGCGTCACCTGGGCCAGCAGGGGCTGCACGGCCCGCACGATCTCCTTCGCTTTGTCCAGTTCACCAAGTTCAAGCAGGCAATGCAATCGGAGCGTTTGCCCACGCATGGCTGCTTCTTGGTTCATTTGCCAGAGGCGCGCCGATTGCTGCTCGAAGAACGCAGCAGCCTCCACCAGTTTACCCTCAAGCACATAAGTTGTGCCATAGAGCAGCAGCGTTTCGACGCGCCGTTGCTCGTTAAACTCTGGGATCTGGAAGTAGCCAAGGAGCGCCGTGCGCGAGAGATCATACTCCTGCATTTGCAAAAGGATGACGCCCTTCCAGAACGCCAGTTCGTCCTTTAGCTTCGGCTCCAATTTGGGGAGTGCGAGACACTCGCTGACTAGCTGCCCCGCTGCTGCGTAGTCCCGCAATCGAATGCGGGACAGACAGAGCAGCGGCTTCACCTGGGCGACTGCTTCTGCGGCCGTGGGCTCCGTGCCGTACGCTTCCAGAAACTGATCAAACTGCTTCGCGGCTTCCGCCCAATTTTGGGATAAGTACGCCGCGTTGCCCGCCTTTAGGATGTCCACCGGCCCTGCCGACGCTTCCGCCGCCGGAGCGGCAGCGGGTGCCTGCCCCTGAGAACAGACCTCTCCGCCCATCAGCCAAAGGCAGACAGCAAAGCACGAGATGAACCTGCCAAATAAATAATTCATGGAGACTGCGCTCAACCCCTTTCATAGAGAATTCCCGCCCTTTCTGCAAGAAAGGAATTCATCTTAGCGGAATTCTCACCTACCGCCTATGGGCAGATCGCACAGCTCCTGAGCAGCAGCTTCCACGCCGCCGCCGAGGAATAGTCTCGGCGATCAACGATAGATCTCGCCTTGGATCACATCGACGGGTGTGTCGAGGATCTGGATCTGATTGATCGTTTTGAACTGGCCATGATCACCAAACGTCCAGACTAGCTTCTTGTCTGGTGTCACTTCATACACCTGTGGGTTTTCTCCGATATGACCGTGGCCAAGATAGTTGCAGAGGATGGTATTGCCGTTCGGCAAACGCTGGGCACCAGCCATGAGACGCAGTGGATTGCCGGGCAGTTCGTTTTCCGTCAGCGACCACACCGTTTCACCAGCAGGATTTACCTCAACCACCTGGTGCCCATCACCGCAGGTGACCAGCCAGTTGCCATTCTTTAGCACGAGCACTTCGTGGGGATCACCTGGAACTGGCTGCTCGCGTAGCACCTTGCCGTCGCCATCCAGTTCGACGATTTTTCCTTCGCCCTTGAAGACGACGACGTAGTGACCATTCACCAGCTTGCGGGCACCGCGATACTGATTGTGTAGCTTCACTTCTGGCTTCGTGACCAGTGGGATTTCTTTGGCAATCTTGCCCTCCTTATCAACCTCGATCAATCGGCTGGTGCCGCATTCCACTACCAAGACATTGCCATTCGGAAGCGGCTGCGCAGCATGACACTCGACCCCTTTTTCCGGTGCCTTGTATTCCCACACTACCTTGTTGTCTGGGGTCACTTCCTTGGCACCAGCCACGTAAGCAAAGAGCACATTGCCACTCGGTAGCAGCCAGCAATCCTGCGGATGTTTCGCTTCGGTCTGCCACTCGATCTTTCCGTCTGCACTGACGATGCACACTTTGTCTCCGCTGTAGTCGCAACAGAGAAAGCGGTGTTTGATCTCTTCAGCCTGAAGATTGGCTGCGACGGCGAATGCGAATGCGAGGAGGATGGAGAGGCGGTGCATGAGTTGGGAAGTGGAAACGTGTTGGCCAGCGTTGTCCTTCGGAAAATCGCCTCACTTCACCACTGAAGGTTGCAGTCGATCGGAAATGCTATCGTTCTCCCGATCAAATGGCAGAGGGTCATCGAGGTCTTCACGGCCATCGCCATCATCGTCGTGGTTTGGCCGCAACCATTGGCCTGCCGTCGGCTGCCACTCGCTCTGGAGCCGCAGGGCACGCCACAGCTGCTGCGCGGCTTCAGCGCGGGAGAGCGGTGTGTTGACACGATCTTTGCCGTCAATGAGTCCGTCGGAGGCTGGCAGCCCAGATCGGGTCAGCCATGCATGCAGCGTTCCCCATGTCGCACTTTGATCAGGGCGGAAGACCGTTGCCAAAGGTGCAAAATCTCCCCAGCTCACCATGGCCTCGATGAAAGGACGATCTGCATCCTCAGCGGGAACGTCCGTGTAGAGCGGCACCTCGTTGTGCGGCCAATCTTTTGCCTGCGACAAGGATCGGCTGACACGCGCGACAACACGTGCTAGCTCGCGCCGACTCATCGTTTCGTCAGGATGGAAGAAGATGTCATCTGCTGCCTGGGGCTGCCAAATGCCTCTCACTGACAACATGTTTACTGCCTCAAAATAGAGCGCATCGGCGTCCACATCCTGCCAGGGCCAGAGCAAAACTCCGGGGCCACCCTGGCCTCGCACTAGTTCATGCTGTAGCTGGCGAATTTTAGCCACATCACCGATCAGCTGTCTTGGCGATGCGCCTTCACGCAGGCTCATTGCGGCCAGGGTGGCGACTGCCTGACCGACATGCATCATCTGCCCGTGCAATCTCAGGGCCGACTGCACCACACTGCTGACGCCAATGTTTTTGCCTGCGCCCAGCATGCCGTCCATCGTCACAGGCACAAGGCCACGCAAGGGAAAAACGGCTCGATCCGTATCCGTGTGCCAGCCGCGGCTATCGGTGTGGATATACTGCCACGGGCCATCGCGATTCTCCGTCAGGAAGCGGCGACGCGTCGGATGAAAGTCGATGTTAAACTGAAAGGCAAAGGCCGCATCCGTCGGCAGCACCTTCGCCCAGAGAGGTTCACGAGCAGCAGCGCGGATGTCCTGTTCACGCATCATGTAGAGCGCCTCCAAACGTAGGCCTTCGCGCACATACGGCTTTGGTGGCAGCCGATCCGCAGTGCCAAATTCATCGGTGAGTGCCATGTAGCGGAAGGATTGCGGAAAGTCCCCCACTCGGTCATGCACCGCAGTCTGCAGGTAATGCAAAACGCCCAGCGCGTGCTGCTTGGCGTCTTCAAAGATGATGCGTCTTTGTGCCGGAGTCAGATCCACGATGTTCCTCTTTGAAGCACCTGCTTCACTCTTTTCTAAGGCATCAATGACACGCTGGGGCAATTGGCAGATCGGGTAGTCCTGCACGGGGTAGTTGATAAAAGTCGCCTCCGTCCCCGGCGTCAGGCCATTGTGCCAGCGATCCACCAATCGCCGATGCGTGTAGGGGCTATTGCCGCTCGGTGAGTAGATGCCCGCGCTCATGTCGCTATCTACCCAGGGGGCAAGTTTATCCAGCGATGCAAACGAACGCGCATCGAAGGTCGCAGGTTTGGGAACGGTAGCGTCTTTACCCTGTGTCTCACGCAGGACCACACAATAGGACAGCGGATTCATCTCCTGGATGCCCGCTTCATCAAAGGCCTCCGGCGCACTGGTTTCACCGAAGCGTGATTTCAAATCAGGCCCTGCTCCATAGCCTGCGCCACTGAGGCGAATCACGTCTCCCCAATCCGAGGCGTCCACGGTGAGACCCGCGCGGATGTTTTGCATCTGGCCCTCCTTTTGAAACGTCACTCCAGTAACGTTGCCACTTTCCACCGCGACATTCACCGGCTCCCATCCGCGCAAGATACGCAGCACTCCAGCATCGACGTGTGGCTTCAGGAGGTCCTCAAAAATTTGCTCCGCAGCAGCAGGCTCGATGGTCTCCGTGCCACAAAAGGCATTGCCAGGACAGGCGAGGCCATACTTGGCAGAATTGTGGGCGCGAATTCGCCGCACCACTTCCAGAAAAAGACCACTGCGTGGGAAGTTCGTGCGCTTCCCCTTCACCACCGTCCATTCATCCAAGCAGCCAACACCCTCCGCACTGAACTGCCCGCCCAACCAGTCGATGTCATTGACCAGCACGATGTTCTTTATCCCCAAGCGAGCCGCCTGCACCGCAGCTGCACAGGCGGATTCGTTGCCGCCGACGATGAGCAAGTCAGCCTCCATGTCAGCGGCGCGAAGTTGGGCGACACCCAAGAGTGGAAGCATCAGATAGGGAAGGATGCGGGCTGTAATCATCGTGTCTGCCATGCCTCAAAGGTTTTTGTCATTGCTGCCACTCGCTCCGGTTGTTCCGCGGCGAGGTCATGAAGCTCAGTGCGGTCTTTGCTGAGATCATAGAGTTCCCACGGCCCCTTCGGTGTCGCCACCAACTTCCACGAGCCCTCCCGCACGGCCCTTGCCCCAGACGTGGCCCAGCAAAGACTGGTGTGTCCGTCACGCTCGCCGCCTTGCAAGACCGGCAGCAAGGATTTGCCCGCCAGGGGTGTGACTTGGCGTTGAGCAAACTCCGCAGGATAGGTGACACCACCGACATCCAGACAGGTCGCCGTGAGATCCGCGATGTGGGCCAGTTCTGGCGAGATTCCACCTGTCTTGGTGACCACTCCCGGCCACCATGCAATGAGCGGCGAGGCGATACCACCTTCATAGTTCGTCTGCTTGTGATCGCGAAACGGGGCGTTCGACAGGTTCGACCAAGCCGGTCCGGCGGTCACAAAATTGTCCGCAGGCCCTGGCTGAATGCTTGGCTTGTTCCCCACCTTGGTACGGGTTCCGTCGCTGCGCCATGTCGCGTTTGGTTTGTCCAATTGACCCACTGCTTTGTCGGAGGCTCCGTTGTCACTGAGAAAAAAGACCAGCGTGTTTTGGTCTGCACCCGTGCTACGCAGCGTCTCCATCACTCGACCCACACTCTGGTCCAGACAATCAATCTGCGCTGCAAACGTCGCCATGCGCTCAGCCTCCCACTCCTGAAACTTCGAGTCCTTCCATGCAGTGGCATGAGGATCTCTCGGTGCCAGCTGTGTGCCCGCAGGGACAAGTCCCATTTCTATCAAACGCTGCAGGCGCTGCTCCCTGGCTTTGTCCCAGCCGAGCCGTCGATAGAGATCGCGAGACTTAGGGATGTCGTCCGGCTTTGCTTGCAACGGCCAGTGGGGT
>CAZCAL010000035.1:0-6767 GCA_964496625.1 uncultured Verrucomicrobiaceae bacterium
CATTCCCGCCATTGCCTTCGAGTTCAGCCACCCCACCGCTGGTCGTCAGCAGCGCTGCCAGATGACCGCCCGCCGAAAGCCCGGTGACACCGATCCATTTGGAGTCGATTCCATATTCCGCTGCATTGGCGCGCAGCCAGCGCACCGCGGCTTTGCAGTCTTGAATCGCGGCGGGGAACTTGGCTTCACCGCTGAGTCGATAGCTCATCGTCACGGTCACAAAACCGCGCGCAGCCAGAGCTTGGGCCAGATTCGTCATGCTAGTACGGTCTCCCTTGAACCAGCCGCCCCCGTGAATGCATACAATCGCCGGCAGTGGTACCTTGCGGTCCTTGGGGCGGAAAAGATCCAGCTGCATCGCCCGCTGGCCATACTGCGCATAGGTCACATCCAGGTGGGATTCGAGCGAATCGATCACCGACGGCGGAATTTTGGTCGGGGCAGGCTTAGGCTGTTGAGCAAAGACTGCGGTCGAGAGGAGGGACAGGAAGATGGCGAATTTCATGCGGTTGAGGACAGCATTCTAAACGAGGCTGCAGCCCGAAATATTTAGCAATCAGCGTTTTCGCCACGTAACTACTTAGCGCCGATGTCAGGTGATGGAGTTTTTGCTTGATGCGGGACAGGGATTGGCCAGATGGTAACGGCAGCCTTCACAGAGTCTGGGATTCGTGTTGGCATTTATAAACAATTGACGCTTTATTTCCGAGACGTGAGTTTTTCTTCGATACTTGATGAACGTGTGGCGGCCCTAATCAGGGACGGAAGGTTGGCCGATGCAGCTGGTGCTGCTGTTGCTATGATTGAGGAGGCTAGGCGTGAAGTAAACGATGGCGATGCCTCAAAGCGTAGCGCGCTCGTGGACCGCCTGGAATTGCTAGCGGGGATCCAGCGTGATCTCGGCGATGTCTCTGCGGCTGAGGCTGCGTATGAGGAAGCGATTGATATCGCCGTCGCGGCGTCTGCAGGCCCAGCGAGGCTAGGACACCTGCGGATGAATCTGGCGGCGCTCCTGGATTTTAGCCAGCGTGAGGCTGATGCGGTGCCCCTCTATGAGCAAGCCATCGCTGATTTGGAGGCGGTGGAACCGCCCGACATAGAGACCAGTGGCCAATTGCGGAATAATTTGGCTATGATCTACAAGGGTCTGGGAAAATTTGCGCTGGCAGAGCAGCACTACCTGCGATCTTTGGAGCAATTGGAGGGGCTGAATGGTCGCGATTCCGACTCTGTCGCCTCCGTCTATAACAACTTAGGCAGTCTCTACTACACCGCAGGCTTCCCAGATCAGGCCCGCGAGATGTTCACGGACGGCCTCCAAATCCGCGAGAAGCTTCTCGGGGAAAACCACCCCGATGTGGCGCAGTCACTGTCCAATCTGGCGACGGCCTGCTACGAGCTGGGAGACTTGGCGGGAGCTCAATCGCACTACGAACGTGGGCTGGCGATCCTGGAGGCAAACATTGCCGAAGAAGCACGCAGCTATGAGGCTGTGGGGCTGGATTATCTGGCGATCTTGGATCAGGCGGGCGAAGAGGCCAAGGCCACGATCTTCCGCAAGCGAATGGAGAAGGTGCTGGCCTAGCGTCAGGCCTCTGGCGTTCCCGACGGAGCCGTCGTGACGCCCTGGTCAAGCGGCAGGCGGATGGTAAAAACCGTCTCCTTTCCAGGCGTGCTGCGCAAATCGATGGTGCCTCCATGCGCCTCCACTGCGCGTCGGACGATGGATAGGCCAAGACCCGTGCCTTTGATCCCCGAGGCATGGTGCCTGCCCCCACGGTAGAAGCGCTTAAAGATGAATGGAATCTCGTGCGCAGGAATGCCCACCCCATTGTCCGCGATGGTGAGGGTGCATTGGGTGGGACTCCACTGGCCGGTGACACGAATGACCAGCCCAGGCGATGGATTCTCTTTGATGGCGTTTTCGATCAGGTTCGTGAAGAGTTGGTCCCAATAAAAGCGGTCGCCATTGATGATCCCGCCGCTCTCAGGGAAATCGATGACGATCTTTGTATCCCGCCCTTCGAGGATGGGTGCGAGGCGATCAACCGCATCCTGGACACAATCCCGCACGGGAAATGGCTCCATATTGAGGACACCACTGGTGCCTTCGAGTCGGGAAATCGTGAGCATGTCATCAATAATGCGGACGATGCGCTGCCCGTGCTTTTCCATGATGCCCAGGCATTTGGCGATGAACTCGGGGTCTCCGCCGACTTCACCCCGCAGCGTCTCGATGTAGCCCAGAATGAGGGTGAGTGGCGTGCGCAATTCGTGGGAGGCGTTGGCCACGAAGTCTTTGCGGATCTGCTCCGCCATGACTTGATCCGTGATGTCCTGAACCATCAGCCAGGCACCGCCTTCCGCTGAAGTGGGAAGTGGGGCCGCCTCAAGGGTGTAATGGCGACCAGCGATGCCTGTGGACACAAATCGCATGTCACTGACAACACGTTTCCGGCTTTGGAGAGCAGACTGGAGCGTCGCGTGGAGTTGGTGATCCTGGATTTCATCCAGCAGCGGGCGGTTGCGCTGGATCGTGGGGCGATGAAACAGCCTTGCGATGGTGCGATTGGCAAATTTAATCTGGAGCCGATCATCGACGATCACGACGCCCTGCTGGATCTCGTTGAGGAGAGTCTCAAAGATTTTGCGCAGATACTCCTGGCGACGAAGATCGTGACTATCAGCCAACAGTCGGGCAATGCGTGCAGGCAAAACTTCTGGCCGCTCTGTGGCTGTGCCACCCGCCGCAGAACTGATGCGCTCGAAGCGTCCCTGCCACTGGCGCTCCCTCTGATACATCCCGACGCAGACTGCGATGAGCAGCGCGGCAAGGAGAATACAAGCGGTCAACATGGAGGGCGGCGGCTATCAAACGATGCTCTGCCAGCGAACGCAAGATCGAATGCTGGCAGGCTCAAAGTCTGGACCTCAGGGACTTTCCGAGAACTGGTAGCCAGTCCCGCGCACTGTAACAATATGCCCTCCAGCCTTGCCGAGCTTTTCCCGCAGGCGCTTGATGTGGGTATCCAGCGTGCGGGTAGCGACATCGTCGTTGTAGCCCCAAACTTCGCGGAGCAAATCCGCGCGGGTGTGCACGGTGGCGGGATTCTCCATCAAGGTGGCCATGAGCTTGAACTCAGTCGTCGTGAGGTCCACCAGCTCTTCTCCGGCAAAGAGCTTCATGTTCTTGCGGTCCAGCAGTAGCTCACCGGCACGGACTTCGGAGATATGATGAATTTTTTGGATGCGGCGGAGGACGGCGGTGACTCGCAGCACCAGCTCACGAGGGCTGAAGGGCTTCGTCAGGTAGTCATCTGCCCCCAGTTCCAGCCCAGCGATTTTGTCGCCTACTTGGGCGCGGGCAGTGAGCATGATGACGGGCACGGCACGGGTGCGGCTATCGGCGCGGAGCCGCTTAAAGACCTGGATTCCATCCTGACCCGGCAGCATCAAATCCAGAACGATGAGTTCTGGCTCAAACTCCAGCACACTGGGCATCACCTGCAGGCCGTTGGCGATGCTTTTGCATTCGTGCCCTTCCCTCGTGAGGTGAAGGGAGATCAGCTCAGAGATGTCTGTTTCGTCGTCAACGATGAGGATTTTACTCATGAAAGTGGGGCCTTACTAGACAATGTAGAGCCTAGGGCAAGATGGTTTGAGTGACAAGCCCGTCACTTGGCAGAATCGATGTGTCGCTTTTGTCACACCTTCAAGGGTTGTGTTTCAGGTTGAATGTGGTGTTTTTCGTCATGCCGCATGGCTGCGGCTGAATATGCGAATCCTCATCGTCACGGATACATTTGTCCCGGATATCAACGGCGTCGCACGCACGTTGAGCACCTTCTGCGCAGGTTTAGTGGCGCGTGGTCACCAAGTCCATGTGGTCACCACCCTGCCCGCTGCCTCTGGGGAAGGCGAGGAGGGTGCCTGCACGCGGCGCGTGATGGGTGCAGTCCCCCTGCCCGGCTATCCCGGCCTCCGCATCGGTCTGGCCACGACGGCGGCGATGCAGGCCGTTGTGTCGGAGTTTCTTCCCGATGTCGCCTATGTGGCGACCGAGACTCCACTGGGCATTGCGAGCATCCGTGCAGCGGCTCGCGCCGGGGTGCCTGTCGTGTCAGGGTTCCACACCAACTTTCACAGCTACCTGCAGGACTACCATCTACCGGGGCTGGAATCTGTGGCGCAACTCTTCCTCCGCTCCGTTCATAATCAGACCGTGCGCACCCTGACCCCCAGTGAAGACACCGCCATCGTTCTACGCAGTTGGGGTATCAATAACGTCGGCGTTCTTGGGCGCGGGGTGAATACCGACCTGTTTCATCCCGGTCGCCGCAGCCACGCGCTACGCGAAAGCTGGGGTGCCTCGCCTGAGTCTCCAGTCTTGATCTACGTGGGCAGGATTGCCGCGGAAAAGAATCTGCCGCTCGCAGTGCGGGCGTTTGAGATGGTCATGCGGAAGATCCCGACCGCCCGCTGCGTCTTTGTCGGCGACGGACCCAGACTACGCTGGTTGGAGGCAGAGTTTCCCGGCTTCATCTACGCGGGAGCCAAGACGGGCGAGGACCTCGCCGTGCACTACGCTTCTGCGGATGTATTTGTGTTCCCGAGCCTTTCGGAGACCTTTGGCAATGTGGTCTTAGAGGCCATTGCCAGTGGTCTCTCCACGGTCGCCTTCGACTACGCGGCCCCTCGGCTCCTGATCAAGCACGGCGTCAATGGACGGCTGGCTGACTTTGGTAACGAAGACGCCTTCCTCTCCCAAGTGATGGACGCAGCCGACCACTGGACAAACCCCACACTCCGCACCGAGGCAGTGGCCACGGCGGCGGGCCACTCCTGGTCCCAGGTGATGGATAGTTTTGAATCAGAGCTCGTCAGCGCGGTGCATGGTCAACCCGCCCGACTCACCTCCCCATCTCACCCCTAAAACGCTATGAACCCAGAGCCTGAAACCCTGCCCAAAAAAGAAAAGCTCAGCGTGAAGACGCTGATCATGTCCGACGTCCACCTCGGCGTGCCGGAGTGCAAATCCGCGCAGGCCTCCCACTTCCTGCGTAACATCCGCTGCGAACGACTGATCCTGAACGGCGATATCATTGATGCCTGGCACCTGAAGCGATCCGGCGGCTGGAACAAGGGCCACACCCACTTCATCCGCACCGTCCTGCGCAAGATGGAAAAGGAAGGCACAGAGATCATCTACCTGCGTGGCAATCACGATGACATTCTTGATCGCTTCCTCCCCATTCGGTTGGAGAACCTCCGCGTCGTCGATGAGTACATCCACTCCACCCCGATGGGCGACTACCTCATTGTCCACGGTGACGGTTTTGATGCCGTGACCACCCGCTATCCATGGGTGGCCAAGGTAGGTGCTGTCGGTTACAATGCCCTCCTGCGTCTGAACCGCATCTATAACGGCTACCGTCGCTGGCGGGGCAAGGCAGCGTTTTCTCTCAGCCGCTGGGTGAAACTCAAGGTGAAGTCAGCCGTCAGCTTTGTGGGGCGCTATGAGGATCAACTCCAGCGCTTAGCGGAGTGGAAAAACTGCCGCGGCGTCATCTGCGGACACATTCACCAGCCCGCTAACAAGCTCATCGGGGCGGTGCATTATCTGAACTCTGGCGACTGGGTCGAGTCCATGACTGGCATTATCGAGTCTCACGACGGCACCTTTGAAGTCATCACCTATCATGACTTCTGCCAGCGGACGAACCGTGAACCCAAAGGCGACGCCACACCGGTAAAAGAAGCGGCGGCGGAAAAGATCGTGCTCGAAAACGCAGCGACGGGAGTGTAGTCTCATGGAAAGACCCCTTCCCAGTCTCCACGACCTGATGCACGATCACATCCTATCCACCTTCGACCAATCCCTCGGACGCATCCGCGAAAATGTCCTCCTCATGGGCAGCATCGCACGGAAGAACCTCGATGCAGCGATGCGCGGTCTGCTGGAAAGAAACACGGATCTTTGCAATGCCGCCATCGCTGCCGATCAGGACGTCAACGAGCTCGAAAAGGCCGTGGACCAACTCGGCATGCAGGTCCTCCTCAAGTTCCAACCTGCCGCGCATGACCTCCGTCTAGTGATGGGCGTCATTCGAGTCGCCAATAACATTGAGCGCATCTCAGATCAGGCCTCCAGCATCGCCAAGCGCGCACGAATGATCAATCTGCTGCCAGAAATGGCAGAACTAGGCCTGATCCAGCCCTTGTATGAGCTGTGCATGGCCAATCTCGAAGCCAGTCTCACCGCCTTTGCGCAGTCAGACCCGGTTGCCGCCGGGGAAGCGCGCCTTCGCGATAAGGAGCTGGATGCCGCTGAGAAGGTCCTGGATCAATCCCTCCTCCAGGTCATGGAAGCCCACACAGCCCCGCTGGAAGGCTACCTCCATCTCATTTTCGTCGCACGCTTCCTGGAGCGGGTCGGAGATCATGCCAAAAACATCTGCGAAGACACCATCTTCATCGAGTCCGCCGAGGATATCCGCTACACGAAGCATAAGCGGGCACCACAGGGTGAGTAGCAGGGAGGTGCCCATTGGCCCCGATTACTGAGAACCCTTCGCCTCCGCCTTCTCACGGCTTCGCGTAGGCTTCGCCCAGTTCCGTCATCGACCCGTCTGCATTGAATAACGCCGAGGTCCCGAGGTGGGGGTCCGAGGGCACTGAAGAGAACCACGCGTAACGGTGAACATACTTTAGTCGATCCAGCTTTGGCAGGACCTTCTTCATAAAATCCTTGATGCTCTTCGCGGAGA
>CAZCAL010000035.1:6777-11330 GCA_964496625.1 uncultured Verrucomicrobiaceae bacterium
GCGTAACCGGGCGCTTCTCGATGGACGACGGGAGCTTCTTCGGGTTCGAGAAGGGCGATCGCATGCTCTTCGCGGAGAACTTGTTTTCTGACACATCGTTCGCAGCCCAGTCCGCCACCGCGAACTCAGTAATCCACAATGGCCGATCAAACTTCTTGTGGACCCGCTCCAACTTGTCGAGAAAGGCCTCCGCGTTGGTGCCGCCGTACGAATGAATGGCGATGAAATCCACCCGATAGCCGCGCTCCTTCACCCCTTTCATGAATTGCTCCATCCACTCCCCTTCGGGGTTCGCCGCAGCGGGACTAATCAATGGCAAATCGGCAGACATCAGCTTTGGCCAAGCAGCCAGCGCTGCCTCCACGGTCATGTTCGATTGATCCTGTTTGTCAGGTTCGTTGAATCCCAGCAGGTATTGAAAGCCAACTGTGGTCTTTGAAGAGGTCACATACGCCACATTTCGATCAATCTGCTGAGGCTTCCCAAACACCATCGGCACAAACTCCACCCCCGCCGGCATTTGGTCGGGAGCTTCCGCCGTCCACGAATAAAACCAGCCCGCCTTCAGTGTCTGCAGTCTCAACGCCCAATCCGGCACCTGCCGATAGCCCAGGCAGAGGCCCTTTTTTGACTCAGCGGCGCTAGCACTTGCAACCGCTGTCGGTTTCCAGGTCTGTAGAAACTCCTGGTCCGCCGCACTCAGCGTCGCCACTGGCACTCGGAACGTTCGCCCATCCTTCACCAGGAGGGCCACCCCGTTTTCGATCCCAGTCAACTCAGCCTCGATCTCCGTGCCGGCGTTGTTCTTCCAAGTCCTCGCCTCCAGGTCCCCCACCAGTAGCCCCAGCACTGCAGTCCAGGAGCAAAACCTCGCTGCGATCGAATACAGTGATTTGGTCTTCATTCAGAGAAAGTGGGTTCGCTACGCCTACCCCCAGTGAATCATGCAATCAAGAGCCCATCACCAATTTCCGAAACGACCAACTAGCGGATTGCCGGCTGGATTGCCCCCTCTCTTGCAGGACAGGCGGTTACAGACGTACCACTAGATGGGCATCGAAGGCAAAGACCAGCTCTCCGTGCTGCCCACGCCGACCTCTCACTTTTGTGCAATAAGAAGGGGCCAGTTGCTTTCGCGAACTGGCCCCTGAATTTTGCGGAACGGTAATCCGCCGAATTAGTGTTGGTTGCAGAACTCTTCGAAGCGGTCCATGCCAGTGTTGATCACATCAAGGCCGGTCGCGTAGCTGAAGCGCACGGTGTATTCGGCACCAAAGGCGACGCCTGGGACGACGGCGACTTTCTGCTTGCTGAGAAGCTTCTCGCAGAAGTTGACGGACTTGATCGCCATCGGCTCAATATCCACCAAGAAGTAAAAGGCACCGAGAGGCTCAACCACGCGCACGTTCTTGATCGCACTGAGGCGGCTGAGCATGTATTGGCGGCGCACATCAAACTCCTCGCGCATATCGACAACGATCTGCTGATCACCGGCGAGGGCAGCAAGGGCACCGTATTGGGCGAAGGTCGTGGCGTTTGAGGTGGTATGGCTTTGGATGGTGTCGATAGCTTCAGCGATGCGCTTCGGCGCAGCGGTGTAGCCGAGGCGCCAACCGGTCATCGCATAGGCCTTGGAGAACCCATTGATGGTGATCGTGAGATCGTAGATTTCTTTGCCGAGGGAGGCGATGCTGATGTGCTCTTGCCCTGCGTAAACGAGCTTTTCGTAGATCTCATCGGACAGGACGACGATGTCTTCGCCTACGGCGATTTCAGCGATCTTTTCCAGCTCGCTCCGGGTGTAAACTGCGCCGGTCGGATTCCCTGGGGAGTTCAAGATGATCATCTTGGTCATCGGGGACATCGCGTCTTCAAACTCTTCTGGGGTCATCTTCCAGCCGTTTTCACGCTTGGTTTCGACGACGACGGGGATACCACCTACCAAGCGAACCATTTCTGGGTAACTCGTCCAATAAGGGGCAGGAATGATGACTTCGTCGCCAGGGTTGACGACGGCGGCGATGGCGTTGAAGCAGGAGTGCTTGGCTCCGCAGTTCACGCTAATCTGGCTGGGATCATACTGGAGATTGTTGTCGATGACGAACTTCGCGGCAAGTGCCTCGCGGAGCTCAAGGAGACCGGAACTTTCCGTGTAACGGGTTTGGTGATCGTTCAGCGCCTGGATGGCGGCAGCGACGATGTGGGCGGGGGTATTGAAGTCGGGCTCCCCTGCACCAAAGCTCACCACGTCCACGCCCTGCTTCTTCAAAGCCTTGGCCTGGCTGGTGATCGATAGGGTCATTGAGGGCGAGAGTTCGGCGACGTTTTTGGCGATGAGGTCCATAGAAAAATTGGGGGCGCGGGAGTGGTTGGGTCCTGTTTAAAAGGGGAAGGTATAAAGGAGCGTAAGATGGCTTTGTCAACCAATGCCCTGGGGCGGCTGCCCTTTTTTCCCGTCTCGGCCCCTCCCCTGAACCTATCACATCAGGGTCCAGCGAACGAGCGTGGGTGCCAGCCACTGCAACCCTCCGATCAGTAATCCCGCCAAAAGCAACCCACCTGCACCGACTAAAAACACCTCAAACACTCGAACGGCCCGCAGACTGCCTGCGGAGATCCCGATGTCCGCCAGCGTCTGAAACTCCCTCTGCCGCATGCGGAAGGACAGGGCAAATACAATGGAACCAACGGCCAAAGCGCAGCCTCCAGTCAAGGCCAGCCCAGCCACAGCGAGACTCTCGAGACGGAAAAGTGTCCCCAAGAGGGTATCCAACTCCTGGGCAGGCCGCACGAGGCGGACGCCGTCCGCCCGCCTCATGTAGCGACCCTCCAGAAGGGCGGACTCTTTGTCACCATGAGGCAAAACCACTGCGGCAGTGACGGGAAAGGTGGTCTCGTCGCCATGGAAGTGAAAGCCGTCGAAATTCTTGTCGGTAACCTCATTGTACATCTTTACCGCCGCATTCCCCACCACGTTTCCCTCCTCCTGGAGCAGGACCAAATCCTTCCCTGTTGCTGGGGTGAGATCATCGTGGCCATGAGCGCGTCCATCAATCAGCCACGTCGTTTTCACGTCCACGAAGATGGCCTGATCATCGACAGTGCCTGCGGGCGCCAGCACGCCAGTGATGCGCATTTTCAGCGGATAGACACCAGCGATATCGAAGGTGGATTCTGGAGAGGAGAACAGATGGTCACCCACCTTCAGTTTGCGCTCCTTGGCGACGGCGGCGCCGACCACACAGTCGCCCAACCGCACAAACAAGCGCCCCGCAGAGAGGTGCAGGTGCCGATAACTGAAATACTCCATCTCCGTTCCAACAATGGGCGCGGTCTGAGCGTGGAAGCGGATCTGCAAGGGGATAGCGTCAGCCAGCCCCGACGCACGCAATTCGCTAATCTGACCGACCGTCAACGGCTCAACAGCCTGTCTGCGGAAGTAAAGAGAGGCCAACATTAGATCCACCGCGCTGCCTTTGGTGCCTAGAATCAGAGGAGTGTCCGCAGCTCTAGCCCGCATCTCTTTTTCCGCTGCTCTCACCAGCAACCGCACGGCGACGGGTAAGGCGAGGACCAGAGCCAAAGTGCTGGCCAGCAGCAGGGTCTGGATGCGATGTCTGGCTAGATAGCGCGCAGCCAGTTCTGCGGAGGCTTTCAGGGTCATCGGATCAGCGCCTCCACGTGCAGTGTTGCGTCAAAGCGTTCCACCAAGGCAGCGTCATGCGTCACGAAGACCAAGGGAGCACCCGATTCGCTGGCATAATCAAAGAGGACGTCCGCCACCAGCTCCCGACGTCGTGGGTCCAGCGAGGCAGTAGGCTCATCCGCAAAAACAAATTTGGGCCTTTGGACCAGAGCCCTAGCCACGGCGACGCGCTGTCGCTCGCCCTGTGAAAGTCTTCCCGCAGGACGATCCCAGAGGTCATTGATCTCCATCCTCTGCGCCAACTCCCGCCCACGTGTTTCGGCGTCTGAGGAGGCGGTACCAGACAGGAACTTCCCCGGTAGGAGGATATTTTCCCCCGCTGTGAGGTATTCCAAAAGCGCAAAGTCCTGGAACACCAGCCCGACTTGTTCCAAGCGGAATAGCCGCGCCTTTGCCGCATGCAAGGTGGAAACCTCCGTTTCGCCCAGCCAAACTTTCCCCTCCCTCGGCACCAGAAGGCCTGTAAGCAAGCGCAGGAGAGTCGTCTTCCCTGCGCCACTGGGCCCCAAAAGCCCCAGCGAGCGACCGCCGGGCACCTCCACCGCGTCCACTGAAAGGGCGAATGACTCCCCCCCATATTCGAAGCGCAAGTCGCGAGCAGAAATCAAGCTGGGAGCGGGCATGGGAGGAAGGCGAGCAAGTCCAAGCTCAAACGATCAGCGGGCATGAAACCTATCGCCCAGATAGCAACACATCGTTAGGGGAGTCGCGGGAACTTTGAGAAGTCAGGGGCGCGTTTTTCAACGAAGGCCTGCTTACCCTCCTTCGCTTCCTCGCTCATGTAATAAAGCAGGGTCGCATTTCCAGCGAGGTCCAGCAGACCCATCTGCCCATCGCAGTCAGCATT
>CAZCAL010000035.1:11340-18036 GCA_964496625.1 uncultured Verrucomicrobiaceae bacterium
CAGGGCAGACTTCAGGCAGCGCAGAGCCAGAGGAGAGTGCTGCAGCATCTCGCGGCACCACTTCAGGGTCTCTTCTTCCAATTGCTCCAGGGGCACCACCGCATTCACCAACCCCATATCGAGCGCCTGTTGTGCGTCGTATTGGCGGCAGAGATACCAGATTTCCCGAGCCTTCTTTTGGCCCACGATACGGGCCAGGTAACTGGAACCAAGACCGCCGTCGAAGGAGCCAACCTTGGGTCCAGTCTGTCCAAAACGTGCGTTTTCCGCAGCGATCGTTAAATCACAGACCACGTGCAGCACATGACCGCCGCCAATTGCGTAGCCCGCGACCATCGCGACGACAGGCTTGGGCAAGCCGCGAATTTTTTTCTGCACGTCCAGGATGTTCAATCTGGGGATGCCATCTTCGCCGATGTAGCCGGCATCTCCGCGCACTTTTTGGTCGCCGCCAGAACAGAACGCCAGTGGGCCTTCCCCCGTGAGGATGATCACGCCGACGTCGCGGTCTTCGTGGACGATCTCAAAGGCCTCCAGCATTTCCTTCACCGTCAGGGGGCGGAAGGCATTGCGCACCTCTGGGCGATTGATGGTGATTTTGGCGATTCCTTCCGCCGTTTTTTCCAATTTAATGTCCGTAAAAGTCTTGATGGTCTGCCACATAGTGTGCCCTTGCATACGCATCGCAGCGGAGGAAGCAACGCAAACCATCGCGGGAAGGGCGAGAACGCAGGCAAAAAAAAGTGAAAATCCAAGAATTGTGCTTGCCATTTTCTCGAAAAATTGGCTAACTCAGAGTCACCTTCATGAAATACCGCTCTCTTATCACCTTAGCCGTCGCCGTGTTAGCTATCGGCAGCTTCGCCCAAGCCGACATTCAGTCTCCTCCTGGACACCAGTGGAACTGGAGCCGCAAGCTCAGCCGTGGCCTTGCCAACCTGACATACGGTGGATCTGAAGTTCTGAATACATGGATCCGCAGCAATCGCGCCAACGGTAGTCATGGCGCATTGTCAGATGGTGTGGTCGAAGGCAGCAAGCGCTCCATTGTCCGCGTCGGCTACGGCATCTATGAGGTCGTCACCTTCCCTTTCCCAACCTACAAGGGCACCTATCGCCCACCTTACTACAAGAAGGAGCGCATCGATCCGTGGTTCGGTTATGGAGAATTTTCCCCGCAGATTGGTTTTATCTCCCAAGTAGATTACAGCCGAGTGCAGGGTTGGTAGCAGGTTTGGTTCGTCTGCTTTGAAATATACATGAGCGCAGGTCGGCAGCGACCTGCGCTTTTGTTTTGCCCTGTGAAGTTTTTTCGCCAATCTGTGACCCATGCCCGATTCGCTGCTGCTGGCCTCCGGCCTCCAATTTGGATTCTCCAATTCTACCCTCTCTGGTCTCGTCATCTGTGCGGTCTTGGGCCTTCTTTCCATCGCCAGTTGGGCTACGATGGTCAGTAAATTCCGCTTCTTGTCACGTGTGCGCCGTTCAAACTCAAAGTTTCAACACGCGCTGGGAGAAAGCATCCACCCACTATCGATCTTCCAGATCAGTGAACGCTATGACCTCAGCCCGATGTATCACATCTACAATGCCGGCTGCCGGGAATTGTGCTTTCACCTTCTAGGCATTGATGAGCCAGACCACACGTTCGCCAAACGGATGAAGGGCGCGGGTCGGATTACCCCCGCAGCAATGACCGCCGTCCATGAAGCTATGGATCGAGCCGTCGGGGAGGCCGCACTGAAAATGGAGTCCCGCATGAGCATCGTAGCCACCGCCCTGAGCGGTGCACCTTTCCTCGGTCTACTCGGAACGGTCTGGGGTGTGATGGATAGCTTTGGGGGGCTCGCCTCCTCCTCAGGCGACAGCACCCTGCGCGCTCTGGCACCCGGCCTCGCCGCAGCCCTCCTCACAACGGTTGTCGGCCTTCTAGTCGCCATTCCCAGCATGTTCGGCTACAATTTTCTGGTTTCCAAGATCAGGGATCAAATCACTCGCCTGGATAGTTTTGCAGCCGACTTTGGCAGCATTGTGGAGCGCCTCTTCGTTGATCATCGCCAACCGCAAGAGGCCCTACCGAGCTTAGGTTCACTGGGCTCGCCGTCCTTACCCGCAGCTTTTTCCGCAGCCCCAGGCGTTGCCATGTCAATGTCTGCCGAACCACAAATGGCAAGCTCCGGTCGCAAATAATTCGCGCCTCCACCGATGCCCCGCCCGCGTCATCACTCCCATTCGTTGCGACTGGTCACCGAGATCAGCGTGACGCCGATGCTGGATCTCGTGTTCGTCCTGCTCTTCGTTTTCATGGTAGCCGCACCCTTGATCAAGCCTGAAGCGGCACTGGATCTCCCTGCGGCGAAGTCTTCCCGCCCCACTCCATCGCGGCAAACGGAGCTTACCGTCCTCGGGGACGGCTCGGTCAGCCTCGGTGGAAGCCCCGTGATCCGTGAGCGGCTCGCAGACGCACTGCGCAAGCTTGTCGAGGAAAATCCAGACGTCGGCATCCTCGTCCGTATCGACCGCAATCTTGCTGTTCAAAGACTGGTGGAACTCATGGACCTAATGCATGAGACGGGCATCATTCACACCGCCGTCCAGACCACCGAGCCCGCACAATAAGTCATGTCGCAGCATAGCACCCTTGACCCTATCCGCACCAGCACTTGGCTGGTGATCCTGGTCCATGGGCTGATGGCCAGCGGTCTTTTCTATTGGTATCAGACCAATGCGATCGGCTCCGAATCGGAGACTGAAAATCTGTTATGGCTCTCGCCAGGGGACTTTTCTGCATCCACGCTGCTCTTCGCAAAGACAGGATCAGCGCCATCGTCAACGATTCTGAATCAACCGTTGCAGCCCTCTCCGCCAGCGGTGCCTGCAGCAGATCAGGGAACGCCAACCCCGACTTTGCCGCCGGCCAGCGCGCAGACGATCAATCGACACATCATGCTGCGCCCGGAGGCTTCGGCAGCAGGAGGAGGAGGCAATACCTCGGGTCGGCAAGACATGAGCAACGTGGATAGTGCCATTTACGACGCCTTCTACCAAAACTGGATGCCGCCCGCCTCCGCCCTCAGTGTTCCGCGCGACCAGAGGACCGCAATCTTGCGGGTCATCGTCAGCAGAGCCGGAGTGATCGAGTCGTTTGACCTCACGACGCCGTCGGGTTCCGCTGAGTTGGACGCCTCCGTCCTCGCTGCGGGGAAGCTGGTGAAAAAGATTCCTCAATCTCTCCCTTCAAGTTTTCCAAAAGCGCGCTACGAGTGCAGCCTGAAGTTTTTCGTCGAGTGATCTGCCACCCATTCAAATTCTCATTCCTCCTCGTTTGCCTTGTCAGCCAGTGGCTGGCGTGTGCGACAAACGCCGATGCTGCGTGGGGTTGGCCCTGGAAAAAAAGCGCCACAGAGGAGCCATTCACCCGTCCGGGGCAGGTTGAAAAGCCGACGATCAAAATCCTTCCGCTCTCGGGTGCTTCTGGCACGATCGCTGGCACTTCCCTGCGGGACGAGCTGCTGACCGCGCGGGAGTTTTACGTCGTTAAAGCGGACGAAAAGGCTGACTTCGTCATCTCAGGAAGATCCGTTGGAGGTAAGGTCGATGGCAAACTGACCAATGCAGCTGGCAAAACCCTCTTCGAGCGCACCTACGCTGCCCCAGGGCTGGACGAAAACATCAAAGCGCTCGCCGACGATCTTATCTACACCGTCACGGGGAAACCTGGCCTAGCAACCAGCCGCATCACATTCGTTTCTGACATTTCCGGACGAAAGCAAATCCACATTTGTGATTCCGAAGGCGAAAACGTGCAGCAACTCACCCGACACCGCTACGGTGCAGTGTCCCCTGCCCTGGCACCGGATGGGTCCATGCTCGCATTCACGAGCTATCGCAGCGGTTTCCCTGCCGTGGTTCTGATGGATCTGACGGCAGGCTGGGAACGCGTCGTGACCGATACTCCGGGTGCCAATTTTGGCGCAGCATTTGCGCCTGAAGGTACCCGATTGGCAATGATCATGAGCTTCTTGGGAAATCCCGAACTTTTCATCTCCGACCTCGATACGAACTCCGCCTCCTGCCTCAGCGAAACCACCGGTGTGCCTGCGAGCCCCTCCTGGCATCCAGACGGCAAACGACTCATTTTTTCTCTCGACGAAGGAAGGGGTCCCCGGTTGTTCGTTGCAGACCTCGGGACCAAGGAAGGTGCCAACAGCTTGTTTCAGTGGAATGCAGGCTATCGGTTCGCCACCGACCCCGAGTGGTCGCCAGATGGGAAGCAGATCGTCTTTACTGCCCACAGCCGAGGCAAGTCTGTCATTGTCGTGAAAGATTACCCGAAGGGCAAGACACGAGTCGTCGCCACGAACGCCACCCACCCGTCCTGGAGCCCCAACGGCCGTTTTCTTGTCTATGTTCAGGACGGCGACCTCTATCGCCATGACCTACAAACAGGGCATCGCAAAACATTGATCACCAACTTTGGAGAAATCAGCGAACCCTATTGGATGAAATGACAATGGATCGGCTCATCTCAATCATCCCCCAATTCGTGTTTGCAGCGATCAGCGCCCTATCGCTGACACAATGCGCCAATCTTCCGCTTACCTCCGCTCCAGAGCCAGAGGTGGTCTATGCACTTGGGTCCAATCAGGGCTACCCATCTCCTGCTGATTCAAAGCTCAAGCCTGCAATTCCAGCGCTGAGTTTTCTTGGCGATAGTTACAACGTAAGTGGCAGACACCGCGTCGCGCTGCAGACGTTTGCGAAGCGCTGCATCGAAGACAAACAGCGCTACTTGATCGTCGGCTACTCCAGTCCAGACCTACCCAAAGATCATGCCCGCGCTTTGTCTGAGCGCCGCGCACAAGCGGTGCGCCAGCAACTTATCCTTCTCGGCGTCGAGCCTGCCAACCTGCTCACCTGTGGCGTCGGCAGTGACTTTGCTCCCAATGGCCCGACGACTGGTGTCGTCGTCATTTATACAAGCTCCACAGCCGAGCAGGCCGCAACTCAGCCTGCCACGCCGAACGCAAGCGCAGTGACGGCACAGCCCGCTCTCTGAGCCCCCTTTTCCACCCATGTTTCGCTCCCTGCTATCCCAGCGATTGATCGACGCCTTTGCCAGCGCCCAGATCGACGTTCCTGTTGGTTTTTCTCCTTCCGTCGTTCTCGCTTCAGACACCCGCTTTGGCGACTACCAGTCCAACACGGCCATGTCCTTGGCCAAACAACTGCGCACCAACCCTCGCGCACTGGCACAATCCATTGCCGATCATTTGAAGGTCGAGGATCTCTGCGAAAAAATCAGCGTCGATGGTCCGGGATTTCTGAACTTCACGATCAGCAAGAACGCGCTCCAAGACCGATTGACGGAGATCTGTCAGAGCGATCGTTTTGGTGTTCCAACCGTTGCCGAACCACACCGCATTGTGATCGACTTCAGCGCTCCCAATGTAGCGAAGCCCATGCACGTGGGTCACATCCGCAGCACCTTCATCGGCGATTGTCTTGCCCGTGTCGCACGCTTCGTTGGGCATCACGTCATCACGGACAATCACATCGGCGACTGGGGCACGCAGTTCGGCATGATCCTGCACGGGTGGAAGACGCTGCTCAATAAAGACGCCCTGGCTTCAGATGCCATCCACGAACTGGTGCGTGTCTATAAAGCTGTCAATGCCGCGACCAAGGACGACGAATCACTGCGCGAAGTTTGCAAAGCTGAGTTGGTAAAACTCCAGCAGGGCGATGCCGAAAACCACGCTATCTGGACCGAGTGCGTGCGCCTGACGTTGGAGCAACTCGATAAGGTTTATGCGACACTGGGAGTCACATTTGACCACACCCTTGGCGAGAGCTTTTACAACGACGCCCTCGCGCCCCTTGTCGATGATCTTCTCGCCAAGGGCATCGCCACGATTAGCGACGGAGCTGTTGTTGTCTTCAGTGACGGCAGCATGAAACCTGAGGACGACCCATTTCTCATCAAAGACAAAGACGAGTGGAAAGCCACTCCGTCCATCGTGCGCAAAAGCGATGGCGGTTTCCTCTACCCCACCACAGACCTAGCCACCATCGACTATCGCGTCAAAGAGTGGAAGGCGGATGAAATCTGGTACGTCGTCGGGATGCCACAGCAACTTCACTTCCGCCAAGTCATTGCTGTATCGAGACGCCGTGGTGTGGATGTAAAACTCGTTCATATCGCGTTCGGCAGCATCCTCGGCGAGGATGGAAAGATGTTCAAAACTCGCAGCGGAGAGACCGTTGGACTGCTCGAAGTCATCGATGAAGCCATTGAGCGCGCACGTGTCGCCGCAGCAGAAAAGGATCAGGGTCTCAGCGCTGAAGAACTGGATGATATCGCCCGCATCATTGGTGCCGGTGCGGTCAAGTATGCGGAACTCAGCCAGAATCGACTGACGGACTACAAGTTCGCGTGGGATCGTATGCTTAGCCTTCAGGGGAACACTGCCCCTTATCTCCTGAACGCCTACGTCCGCACACGTGCCATTTTCCGCAAACTCGGCGAGGACTTTGCAATGCCCACTGCATTGGCAATCACGGAGCCCGCAGAGCGAGCACTGGCGATGAAATTGGCGCAACTTGCCGAAGTCACCCACGATATTCTTCAGGATCACCGTCCTAACGTGCTGGCGACCTACCTCTTTGAGTTAGCCGACTGCTATCACAGCTTCT
>CAZCAL010000036.1:0-17994 GCA_964496625.1 uncultured Verrucomicrobiaceae bacterium
CCTGCGGACAATGTGCCAGATCTCCTCGATCTCCTGACCCAGACCGCCATGAAGCGCACTGGCGTCGGCAGAGGCGGTGCCGCCATCGAGGTTTCCGAGACGGACCTGAACCGCTACCTCGCCCGGCGTCTCACTACTTCACTGCCTGACCAGCTGGCCAGTTTAGCCACTTTTGACGGTGTTCTCGTCGATCTTCAGCCAGATCAGGCCCGCGTCCATTTGCTGTGGACGTTAGGGAAGAGCCATCTTTCCGGTGCTTCAGTAGATCTTGCCATCAAGCGCCAAGGAGAGGTCTTTAAAGTCGAAGTGGTGCGGGGTAGCTACGGGCACCTGACGCTCCCGCGTGGCATGATGCGTCCGCTGGCACCCGCTCTGGATCGTGTCGCCGCTGCGTTGAAACCGGAGATTGATGCCCTCTTTCAGATGAATCAGGTCAAGCTGCTACAGGACAAACTCGTGCTCGACCCTCGCTTCCCCGCGTCATGAATGCCCATCTCAGGTCCCTCATCTTCGCCCTGCTGACCTCGCTGGTGGCAGTGGCTGCCGATGGTCAGGAAAAAGGTACTGCTCCCAGTGGAGCACCACCGCTCCCGGAACCGACGCTTGATCCAGCCGCTCGCGCCGCAGCCGCTGCTGTGCAGGCACCCCTTCCGGTGGCGATTCCTCCCCTCCCCACTGCAGCCCCTGCCCCCGCGACCCCCGCCACGCGTCCTCCAGAGCCTGGGCAGCTGACTGCCACGCCCGATCCCACCCCCCCTGTGGCATCGCTACCGCCTCCGGTTGCGCCAGAACCGCCTTCTTTTAAGCCTGTCCCAGGCACCCGATCACCGAATGCTGGCACCGCGCCTGTGAGTTCCACCAGCACCTCTGGGCAGTTCGTCGTCTATGGGGACGACCTCCGCGTTCGCAGCATCCTTGGCACTCGGTGCGAGGAGACCTCCCGCGCATTGTCACTGCTTTTGAAGGACGAGGAGCCCTGGGTTCTGCCCATCGTGGTCCTCCTGAAAAACGCTACAGAGCCCGCGAAGCCAGGGGAGCGTGCCGTGACGGTGAATATTTCCCAGCTCGAACAGGGCGGCTTTCACATCCAGGTCACGGTGATGGTCCGCGGGGATCTCCGGCCCGCAGACTTCCGGCGCGAACTCGTCCGCGTGCTCCTGGCAGAGAGGGCTCTGCGCCGCAAGACCGACTCTGCCACAGTGCGGAATCCGCTCATCCCAGAGTGGCTGGTGAACGGTATCGTGGATGCCATGGATTACCGCCAGCGATCCCGACCCAGTGCGCTTTTTGCGGCCGTCTTCAAGAGCGGAAAAATCTACGGAATTGAGGAGATCATCAACGCCACACCGGGCGACCTAGATGCTCTGTCGCGCACCATTTATAGCACCTCCTGCTGTGCGCTCGTCATGGCTTTGCTGGATCAGCCAGAGGGCGGAATGAGGCTGACCCGGATGCTTGCTGCGCTCGGCACCGATCCACGCCCTGAACGCGAATTGCTAAACCAGTGGTTCCCAAATCTTACCAAGGCAGATTCCAGCCTGAATAAGTGGTGGACCCTTCAGCTCGCCTCCTTAGCCATGCCAGGTTACTCGGAGACGATGGACCCCACAGCGACGATGAAGGCGCTCCGCGAGGCCACCACCCTTCGTTTTGAGGCCACAGAGAAGGACGCACCCAAGCCCCTCACCACGCTACCCCCTCTTCCTGGCGAGACCTCCAAGATCTCTCCCACCATGATCGCCGCCCTGGGAGCGCCGGACGCCCCCGCTGCAGCGGACTCGCCAGCCCCCACTCCCCCGACCGTGGTGCCCGAGCCCGAAACACCAGCCAGTAGCAAACCCGCCCCACCGAAAAAGTCGGAGGCCGTGAAAAAGCCTGAAGCAAAAGAGAAGGAAGACACCGAGCCAGCGGCGACGACCGAAGAGGCAGATACGCCGCGTGCAGGATTCCTCAGCCGCATGTTTGGCCGCGGTGGTAGCAGCGAAGAAGCTGCCTCTGCCGAAGAAGACAAGCCAAAGAAAGAGGAGACCAAAAAAGAAGAACCCGCCGCCAAGACCGAGAAGCAAGAAGAGCCGAAGCCAGAGATGACGCGCGAGGAGAAAGCCGCAGCGAGAGCCCAAGAACGGGCGGAAAGAGATGCCGAAGAAGCGCGCCAAAAAGCTGAGCGCGAAGCTCAGCGCGAGGCGGAGGCAAAGGCGAAGATGGACGCCAAAGAGCAGGCCGCCGCAGACGAAATCGCCAAGGAAGAAGCCGAGAAAAAAGCGGCGGATGCCAAGAAGAAAGCTGAGGCAGAGGCAAAAGCAAAAGCCGAGGCAGAGCGTGCCCGCAAGAGGGAGGAAGAAAAAGCCGCCAAAGAATCCAAGGGCGGCGGATTCCGGCTCCGCAGCATTTTCGGCGGAGGCAAAAAGACCGAGGAGGAGAAGCCAGAGGAGGACAAGAAAAAGGATCAATCCTCCATCCAGAACCCTGAAGCCGCATGGCAGCGTGTCGCGCTCCAATTGTGGAGCCCCTCCGCCGCTGGTGCCTTGCGCCTCTTGCCAGACGTGATGCCGCAGTCCCGTTACACCTTTTTGGGTATCAAATTCGGGTCCAAAAAGGCTGCTAAAGAGGGAGAGGGAGAGGAAGACGCCAAAAAACCTGAGGCCGACGAAAAGCCAAAAAGCAAGGCCGCGTCAAAGCCCAAAGCAAAGGAAGCGCCGCCGGCAAAGAAAGAGGAGAGCAAACCCGCACCCGCCAAACCAGAAGCTGCAGCCCCTGCACCTCCGCCCCCCACGCCAGCACCCACCCCCGCAGCGGAGACACCCCCACCACTGCTCAGCCTTCCCTCCTTCACCCCCGAAATGCTGGCCACGCCGACCTTTGGCGCGCCAGCGACCGCCGCCCCCACGCCCGTCGTCCCACCTCCAAGCACTGGCCACCCCGCCACCCCGCCCCCACTCACCACCACGCAGCCCGGCATGGTGCTGGTTGAGCTGCCGCTGGAAGACTACGAGTTGATCGCCAAGCGCCCGGATCGGATCATGATCCTAAAGCGAAACATTGATGGCCTCGCCTCCCTCGTGCAGCGTGGCAATGTTCTCTTCCGCCCGATCCTCAACGATTACCTCTCTGCGGTTGCAGACATTTCCAATGGCAAGACCAAGGGCATGGCGGCCAGACTCGCAGCGCTGCGGGAACGCTCACTCACCGCCCTGGAAAGAGGTCGCGCCGTCCGCGACTACCTTGACTACTACGAGGCCAGCCAGTCCACGCACTACAGTGGCAACTTTGACGACTACCTTCAGCTGCCAGAAACCCTGAAGAACGAGACCCCACCACGCACCGATCCCATCTCCGAATACCTCGACGCGCTGGACAAGGAGTTTTCAGAGTAGCGGTAGTATCGCAACCTCATGGCCCAGAAAGCGATCATCTACCGTGCAGGCGTTGCATTTTCGGATCTCGACCGCAACCTCTACAGCGATCATGCCCTGACGATTGCGCGACACCCCTCGGAGACAGAGGAGCGCATGATGGTGAGGCTGCTGGCCTACGTGCTCAATGCACCGGAAACGAATGACAAAGGCGCGCTAGAGTTTGGCAAAGACATGTGGCAGGCAGACGAGCCCGCCCTGATCCAGACAGATCTGACCGGCCTCACTGAACATTGGATCGAGCTGGGACAGCCAGAAGAAAAGCGCCTTGTGCGCGTCTGTGGCCGCTCCAAACGAGTCACGGTGTACGCCTATGCCAATACCGCACCGACTTGGTGGGCCACCTTGGCCAGCCGGATGGCCCGCGTAAAGAACCTCACCGTCTGGCAGATCCCGGCGGAGCAGTGCCTAGCCCTCGGGTCGCTGGCAGCTCGATCCATGGATCTCCAGATCACGCTCCAAGAGGAAAAAATGTTCGTGGAAGAAGGAGGCCGAACCGTCGAGGTCGCGCCCGTAAGGTTGTTTGGGTCGGCGTGAAATTGGCCCAACCAGTACCCGTGCTGCTGATTATCCCAGACTGTGGGAGCAATCATGTGCCCTGAACGAGCGGCTGTGGCCGTCCAAGAATTTTATGCAAGGCAGGCTTAAATCAGAGCGGCAAGCCCTGCTGCGACGCAATAGGGCTGCTCTGGCCCCTACTGAGGGGCTTTGGCGGCGGAGAGATCGACTCCGAAGATCTCGGCGTTCACGTTGGACATCGCGGGGCGCATCATCGGGAAGAAGATGACGTCGTCGATGTTCTCTTGCTCCGTGAAGATCATGGCCATGCGCTCGATGCCGGGGCCGATGCCGGTGGTGGGGGGCATGCCGTGCTCGAGGGCTTCGATGAAGTCGAAGTCTAGGGCGTGAAAGACGCCGCTGTCTTCTTCACCGACTTTGTAGGCCTTGCGCCAGGTTTCCAGGAGATGGACGGGGTCGTTTTGTTCGGACCAATTATCGCCACACTCCATGCCAGCGATGTAGATCTCAAAACGCTCTGCCCAGCGTGGGTCTTCTGCCAGAGGCTTGGCCAGCGGGGAGATCTCCACGGGTTGGCCATAGACGAGAGTTGGCTGGATGAGAGTCTTTTCACCAAAATGCTCAAAGGCGAGCACGAGGGCGTGTCCGACGGACTCGGCATGTTCGTGCACGTCCAGTTTGCGCAGCGCAGCGACGGCTTCATCGATGCTGGACATGGCTCCGAAGTCCACGCCGGTGACTTCCTTCACGACATCGACCATCCGCACGCGGCGCCACTTTGGCCCAAAGTCGATGGTTTGATCCTTCACCTTGAACTCGGTGCGGCCGAAGACGTTCACCGCCAGATGGCGGAACATTTCCTCCACGAGGTCCATGTTGTACTCATAGTTCTCGTAGGCGGCCATGGTCTCGACCATGGAGAACTCGGGGTGATGGCTGCGATCAATGCCTTCATTGCGGAAGTACCGCCCGATCGTATAGACCTTATCGTAACCGGCGACGATGAGGCGCTTCAAATACAGCTCATGGGAGATGGCCAGATACATGTCTGTGCCGAGCGCATTGACATGAGTGCGGAACGGCTTGGCGGTGCCGCCGCCGTATTGCGCCTGGATGACGGGTGTCTGGAACTCGACAAATCCGCGCGCGTTGAGGAACTCCCGAATCCCCGCGATCATCCGCGCGACGGCTGCGTAACGGCGGTGGGACTCTGGGTCCATGATGGTATCAAGGTAACGCTTGCGCAGGATCAGCTCCCGATCCTTCAGGCCGTGCCATTGGTCAGGAAGGGGGCGGATGGTTTTGGTCAGGAGACGTAGCGTGACGACCTCAATGGAGATCTCCCCGCGCATGGACTTCATCACTTTGCCAGTGCCTTCGACGATATCACCGACGTCGAGCAGGCGCAGTTCAGCAAATCCGATGGCGGCGTCTGCGGGGCGGGTCTCGCCGAGAGTCTCGCGACGGATCAAAAGCTGGATCTTTCCTGTCTGATCCTGGATGTGGGCAAAGGCCATGCCGCCCTGCTTGCGGAAGGACATGATGCGACCCCCGACCGTGACCGTTTTACCCTCGTTCCCTTCGTAATCCGCCAGGATCGGGCCTGCGTAGGCATCGCGAGAACTCTTGGATGGATAGGCGGAGATGCCGAGCTTCTGGAGTTCCGTAGCCTTTTCGATACGGATGCGGCGGATCTCTTCCAGGGTGGAGTGGGTCTGTGTCATGAAGTATTTCGGTCGAGGTGGGCGCGCAGAATAGAGCCTGTGGCAGGCCCTGCAAGTTCCCAATGCACTTGCGTTTGTCGAAAATTGCCGATCTAGGCCCTGAGAGAGCGTGCGCAAAACGGCCGAGAAGCACCGTAGGTTTGCAAACTGCCTCCGTTCATGACCACTCATCGCCGCCGCATTCTCGCCGCTCTTTTGTTCAGCCTGCCCGCCGCTCTACCTGCTGCGGAACTAGACTTTTACCGCGACATCTACCCCTTTCTGAAGGTCAACTGCATCTCCTGTCACAATAAGACCACCACGAAGGCGGATCTGAACATGGAAACGCCGGAGCTGATGCTCAAAGGTGGTGAAACAGGGCCTGGGATCGTACCGGGAAAAGGCGCAGAAAGTTTGGTCGTGCTCGCTTCAATGCATCAGCATGACATGGAGATGCCGCCTGGAAATAACAAGTCTGGGGCAGTGGATCTCACCCCAGCTCAGGTGGCGCTTTTGCGCCAGTGGATCGACCAAGGTGCCAAAGCCTCTGTGCAGGAGGAGCGCGCGGTCGCCTGGCAGGCCCTGTCTGCCAGCGTCCACCCGATCTACAGTGTCGCGATGACCAAAGACGGGCGTTACGCCGTCTGCGGGCGCTCCAATCAACTGCACATCTACGATCTAGCGACGCGACAGTTTGTGGCGCAAATCCTTGATCCCAAGGAGCCAACGAAGAGCGCACACCGGGCGCTGGTGCAGTCTCTCGCCTTCAGTCCCGATGGTACACGCCTTGCCAGCGGGAGTTTTCGCGAAGTGAAAATCTGGCGCAAAGAGATCGGCAAAGCAGCGCCCCAGGCTGCAAAAGCCTCGCCAGTCGTTGCGCCAGACATCATCAAAAAGATTGAGACCACCGGCAAAGTGGCTGTGCTGAACAGCGCCCTCAGTGCGGATGGCAAGTGGGTCGCCACTGGCTGTACCGATGGCAGCGTGCGTGTCTGGGAGGCAGCGACTGCAAAGCAAATCGCAGAACTTCGCGGTAGCCTCACCTCCACCCAGCAGATGGCTGCATTGGACTGGACCATCGCTACGCAGACGCTGGAGGCAGCCTTCCAAAAGAGCGAAATCACTCGCATTGAGGCACAAAACAAGGCGCTGGATGAACTGCTCAAGAAAGCCAATGAAGCCATCGTGGCGATGAAGAAGGTGCTGCCAGAAAAAGAAAAAGCCGTCAAACCAGCGACCGATGCCAAGACTGCCGCGCAGAAGAGCGTGTATGAAGTCTTGGCACTGATCGCCAAAGCACCCGGAGGCAAGGCGGATGCTGCGTTGGAGAAGCAACTCAAGGATGCACAGGACAAACTCGTCACAGCGAAGACCGCTGAGATGTCTGCACTTGCGGCAGTTTCCGCCACCCAGAACAATGTGCTGGATGCAGAGGCAGACCAGAAGCGGATCTCCGATAGCAAGGCAAAGAACGCCAAAGACCTTGCGGCGGCCAATGCAGTGATCGATGGGGCGAAGAAGATCCAAGACAAAGCAACCGCTGATCTTGCTGCGGCCAAGCAGGCGATTGCAAAACCTGTGCAGAAGTCCCTAGCCGTTGCCTTTTCCGCAGACGCGCAGCGCGTCGCAACTGTCCTGAATGATGGCACGCTGAATGTCTGGGCGGTGACAACCGCAGAGGCGATTGAGCAGTTGTCCACAAAGGCGGTTGCAGGGGTCACCTTGACAGGGGAACCCGATGGCACCTTCACCGCGCGCAATCCAGATGGCGCTGTTTTTTCCACCAATCCCTCACCGCGTTGGGTGCTGGAACGGACCCTGGGAGGGATCGGGAATCATGCGCTCTTCACAGATCGGGTGAATGCGGTGAAGTTCAGTCCCGATGGCAAAACGCTGGCGACGGGTGGCGGCGAACTTTCCCGCACCGGTGACGTCATTCTCTTCGATGTGGCCAGCGGTAAGGCCGTGAAGACTTGGAAGGATCGCCATGCGGACACGGTCCTCAGCCTTGATTTTTCACCCGATGGGAAGCTACTGGCTTCAGGCGCAGCGGACAAAATTGCACGCGTCGTGGAGATCGCGACTGGCAAGCAGGTGAATCTTTTCGAGGGGCATACGCATCACGTTTTGGGTGTGGCTTTTCGCTCCGATGGTCGCGTCTTGGCCACGGCGGGCGCGGATGGGGTCGTGCTTACTTGGGACATGATCCTTGGCGAGCGAAAGAAAAAGATTGAGGGCTGGAGCAAGGAAGTCACCTCTCTGCAATTCATCGGTGCGAGCAATCAGATCGTCACCTCTGCGGGCGATAATCTGGTGCGGATCGTGAATGACGATGGCGTGGAGAGTCGCGCAATCTCAAAATTGCCGGACTACATGCAATCGGCTGCGAGCACCGCCAGTGGTAGCACCATCATCGGTGGAGGAGAAGACAGTATCCTGCGCGTCTGGGACGGGAAGAGTGGCAAGGAGCAGGTGGCTTTTGGTGGGCCTTAGGATGGGTGAGTGCTAAGTGCTAAGTGCTGAGTGATCGGGAGGGTCATTGAAGACCCCGATGAAGTGGCGGCTGTGACAGGGATGCTTTGGCTTCCCCATCCGCACCGGGGTCATAGACGCCCGGCTACAGAGCGCGGGACCAGCGAAAATTGTAGCTGGCCTCTGTGAGGTTTTACTCCTTCTTTTTGCCCAGTCCGAAGAGTCGCTTGAATAAGCCACCGCCTTCCGCCTTGGCGGCTGGTTCGGTGGGCAGGGCGACTGGTTTGGGGGCTTTCTTGGCTGGCGCGGAGGCCACCGCGGGCGCAGGCGTTAGGATCTTTTTCTCTATCTTCTTCTCCTCAAAGGCTGAGATCCACCAGAGGGGATTCATCTCTTGGACGGTCACCCAGTCGGCCATTTCTGGGTGCCAGACCAGCGTGTCTGCCAGCAAGTCGCGATCTCTGGCCATGCCAGTCAGAGTGGCCTCATCGAAGGGACCTTCGGCGGCACCGTTGTTATTGATGTACCATTTCATGCGTGGCGGCGGGAAACATCCCACGGTGATGAATCCCTCACAACCTGATTTCCATCTTCCCAGCAGCGGCATGCGCCTTTTCACGCGCTTTTTCGATGGATTCTCCACGCGCCAGCGTCACCGCCATGCGTCTCTGACCGGTGACATTGGGTTTTCCAAAAAGACGCAACTGGGTGTCTGGCTCGGCCAAAACCTGATCAAGACAGCCAAACTGCACCTGTGAGGAATCACCTTCCACGAGAACGGCGCATGAGGCGCTAGGTCCATTTTGACGGATGTTGGGAATCGGAAGGCCTAAGATGGCGCGAACATGCAGGGCAAATTCAGACAGGTCCTGCGAGATCAGAGTCACCAATCCAGTGTCATGTGGACGGGGTGAGACCTCGCTGAAAATCACCTCGTCTCCCTTCACAAAGAGTTCTACGCCAAACAAACCGTAACCACCCAGCGCAGCCGTCACCGCGCCTGCCATACGTTCTGCCTCTGCCAGTGCCGCTGCGGACATCGGGTGTGGCTGCCAGGATTCGCGGTAGTCGCCCTTGATCTGGGTGTGGCCGACAGGAGCACAAAAGGAGGTGCCACCGACGTGCCGCACCGTCAGCATCGTGATCTCGTAATCAAAATCGACGAAGCCTTCGACGATGACTTTGCCTTTTCCTGCTCGCCCGCCTTCCTGCGCATACTGCCAGGACTTCAAAACGTCGTCGTCAGAACGGACGACGCTTTGTCCCTTGCCGGAACTGCTCATGATCGGCTTGATCACGCAGGGCATGCCGATTTCTGCAATGGCCGCACGATATTCTTCTTCAGTCGCTGCGAAGCGATAGGGAGAGGACTTCAGGCCCAGCTCTTCTGCAGCAAGTCGGCGGATCCCTTCGCGGTTCATCGTCAGGCGAGCCGCCCGTGCGGTGGGCACGACGCGGTAGCCTTCGGCCTCCAATTCCAAAAGCGTCTCCGTCGCGATTGCTTCGATCTCGGGCACGATGAGGTTTGGTTTTTCAGATTCAACGAGCCCGCGCAAGGCACCACCGTCCAGCATGCTGATGACGTGGCTGCGGTGTGCGACCTGCATCGCTGGCGCGTTTTCATAACGATCTACAGCGATCACTTCGACGCCGAGTCGTTGCAGTTCGATGGCGACTTCTTTGCCTAGTTCGCCAGAACCAAGCAGCATGACTTTGGTCGCTGTGGGAGAAAGTGGGGTTCCAATCTTGGACATGCCTGTCTCATAGAATGAAAGCCGCAGGGAGGCAATCGGCAAAAAGCATCCAGCGCTGGGATCTGCCGCCATCTCTTTGAAGGCTAAGGAAGATCCGCTCCGTTATCTTTCAACCATGAACGCGCAGTCTTTGACTTTTTTGGTCCTCGCCCTTTTTGTCCCAACGTATCAAGCCGCTGGATTGACCCTAGTGGAAGGTGGACAGGCGAGGGCAGAGATCATCATCGCGGAAAATCCGCAGCGTTCAGTGAGGGTCGCTGCACAGGATTTGCAGGACTATGTGCAGAAAATCAGCGGAGCGCACCTACCCATCGTCACCCAGCCCAGTGGTAAGGTGGCCAAGATTTTTGTCGGGCGCAGCCCAGTCACAGATACGCTGCAACTGACACCGGTGAAGCTAACCAATGGAGCCTATCGGATCGTCACCGGTGCTGACTGGCTGGCGCTGTTAGGGGATGACACGGACTTTGTGCCCATCGAACCTTGGGCGAAAAACAACGGAGGAATCGCCAGTGGCTGGCTGCAAGCAGAGTGGGATAAAATCACCGGCGCGCAGTGGGGTGTGCCGAACGGTGGCATGTATAAAAATCGCATCCGCCTGCCAGGCAAGACAGGAAAGCCGGAAGGAGTGCTGCCGGAGAAAAACGAGTGGCTAGAACTCTGGGCCTTTGATGAGCGTGGCTCGTTCAACGCGGTGGCCGGATTGCTGCGTCACCTCGGCGTTCGCTGGTATTTGCCAGGCGACCTCGGCGAAGTGGTGCCCTCGCTCCGGACGATCACGCTGGAGCCGATGGACGAAACGGTGGTGCCGGATTTTCCGGTGCGTCGCTTCAACATCCGGTTTGGGACAAATGGTTACGACACTTCCATGTGGGCGATGCATTTGGGTTTACGTGATCCGAATGGCCTGATGGTGGCGCATGGCATGGATCGCATGACCCATCGTGATGAGATCTTTGCTGCCCACCCAGATTGGTTTGCGCTTTATGGCGGAAAGAGACAGACCCAAAAGGGCGAGAGGCTGAACCAATTGTGCTACTCCAATGATGAGCTGTTTCAAGAGACTGTCCGCTATGCACGAGCGCAGTTTGATCACTACGATTTTGATTCCGTCTCCATCATGCCGCCGGACGGCTACACCTCGATCTGCCAATGCGATTTGTGCAAGGGAAAGGATGCCCCAGAGCGTGCAGATCGGGGGCACTTATCCGACTACGTGTGGGACTTCGTGAATCGCGTGGCGAAAGAGGTGGGCAAGACACACCCCACCAAAAAAATCCTCTGTTGCGCCTACGGTGCCTACACATCGCCACCGCTTAAGATCAAGAAGCTGGAGTCAAACGTACTGGTATGCATCGTTGGCGGGCGACGCCCCACCAACAACAAGCCAGAGCAGCAATCAGAACTACGCAAGCTGCGCGAAGATTGGGCAGCGTTAACCTCCAACGCCATCCTCATCTTTGAAAACTACCCCTTCACCGATCGCGGCTGGTATCTGCCATCCTATGTGCCTCACAGCATCGGCGATAGCATCAACGCGACGAAGGGCATCTCTCAAGGTGAAGACATCTGGCTCAGCATGAGACAAGATTTTGATAAGGTCGGCATTGGTTACAACCATTTCCCCGTGTACTTCACTGCCCGCATGTATTGGGGTGGCAAGGACGCTGATGTGGACGCTATGTTTCGTGAGTACTGTCGGCTGTTTTATGGTCCGGCAGAGCAAGAGATGCACGACTTCTTTACTTACTGCGAAGCAAACTGGCAGGAGATGGAAAAGGATAAGCCGAAGGCGGATCACGCCCTAGACCTCTTCGCCGCAGCACAGAAGAAAACGGCCGCAGAGACGGTATTCGGCAGACGCCTTGCTTTGATCGATGAGTATTTGAAAGGGTTGCGCAATAAGAGCCAACAGCTAGGTCAGAAGCGCGGCCCGGTGCCTGCACTACGACTCGTGGGCGATGCTCATGACATCGTGATCGATGGCAAATTGGATGACGAATACTGGCAAGAATGTCCTGTCGCAGCGACCGGTAAGTTGCGTGAATTGCAGACAGGGCGGCAGCCCATCTATGGCACCTCCATCAAGTCCGGTTGGCAGGGCGGCTATCTCGACTTTGCGATGCGCTGTGACGAACGTCGCGGGGAGAAACCCAACAACACCAGCACCAACAAAGACGATTCCGCGCTGTGGTATGGAGATGTGGTGGAAATTCTCTTGGAGACCGAATCACGGTCCTACTATCAGATCGCCATCAGCCCATCCGGAGTCATTGCAGATCTGGATCGATCCGGTGCTAAGAACTCGTGGTTCGGCTGGGACTCGCAGGCAGAGGTCGCGACAGTCATCGCCGACGATCACTGGACGATTGAGGTTCGCATTCCAGTGACGCAAGATGAGAACGACCCACTGCATCAGGTCATTGGTAGGCATCCCATTCCAAGCCTGCCCTGGCACTTCAACCTCTGCCGACAACGCATTCGCGACAATGGCTCTGAATTCAGTGCCTTCTCACCAACGGGTGTGGAGAGTTTTCATCAGGTGATGAAGTTTGCGCACTTCTACGATGGGAAGTCCACGAAGTTTGACGCCGCTGAAGCGGAGGATGATTTTCTGTCTGCCACTCGTGCTGCGGAAGATCTGATGAAGGCCCGTAAACTGGATGCAGCGTACAGTGCTTTTGTGAGTTTGGCCGAACGCAAAATCAGCGATTTCCAAAAATCTGCTGCCCTCGAACAAGCTGCGTCTTGTGCGAGGGCTGCACGAAAAATGGAGCAGGCGAATGCGGTGGTGGATCGTATTCCCATCGATGCCGTGAAGAAGACCGTCACGATGCAAAACCTATTGGCCGACCAGAAGGCGTTGGAAGTAATTGAGCGTTTCGCAGGCGAAGACTTTGCCTCCTGGCCCTTCTGGAAGACAGGGGATGGCTATGCTTTGCGGGGTCGTGCGTATGCGATTGCCGGTAAGGGCAATGAAGCAGAGGCGGACCTGCTCCACGCGCTTGAGTTCACCAGCGATGCGCGAGCATTGCTCAGCATCCGGGTGCTGCTGGGGAGTAATCGCGAACGTACACTCAAGGACGACAACGCCGCACTCACGATCTACCGCGAGGTGTTTGAACCGCTCACACACATCGGTGCTGCGGACGAATTCGCTGCTGTGCAAGCCGCTGGCAGGATCCTCGCCCGCCAAGGCAAATTTGATGAAGCACTCACCACACTGCGGCGCATTGACACAAAAAATCTGCGCGGCACTTGGCGGAACTCTACGTTGCTTGCAATCGGTGATGTGTACAAAGCAGCCGGCAAGAAGGCGGAGGCGAACGCAACGTATCAAGCCGTCCTTGGTGACGCGACTGTAGAACCCCGCCACCGCCAAGCTGCCGAGGCTGCATTGAGGGGAGAATAAGCGCAGAGCCGCAGCGATGCATTCATGCCCGACCAAGGAACGCACAGGCTTCCAGGCCTATTCTCTGGGCAACAGTTTAACCAAGTGCCACCCCATTCTCACTCATCATAGGGGCAGCACTTGGTCGACAGTCATTGAAGTTTTTAATGACTGAAAATTGAGTGACCTTGGCAGCTGAAACGCGATCCAGGTGAGCGCATTCTGCTCACATATCGCTAGTTGCGGTTGCCTGATAACATGCGGAAAGCCAGTAGCAATGCCGTTGAGCCCAAGATCGCCAGACCCAGATTGCGTAAATCAAATTCTCTCACGCCACCGTAGCCGAGTTGGGTGCCTATCCACCCTCCCACTGCTGCACCGACAATGCCGAGGACGGTCGTGAGCAGACAGCCACCACGGTCCTTGCCAGGCATGATCCATTTGGCCAACGTTCCAGCCAAAAATCCAAAAATGATCCAAGAAAAGAAGCCCATAAATTGAGAATGTGGAGGGTTGATCTGATCAGAGTCCTCGGTCGGCAACATTCGAGCTGCTGGCCGAGGCACAAAGAGTGGTTTTGTTATTTCACCAGATCCTCGGCGGCGTCACGTAGGCCTTCAGCAGGACGGGCGTCGAGCGCGTCGTCGATTTTTTCGCCTACTTTACCTGCGGGACCCTTTTCTTCTTTGCAACTGACGGAGGAAAAGACCAGAGCGATGCTACCGAGTGCGATGGAGAGGAATGGAAGGATTTTCATGGTAGTGTGTTTTGAGGTGGTTCGATGGGATTGTGTTTGCGAGGTGCTGTAGCACTTATTCCTTCGTTGCAAGGGTGGTGCCAGGATGGCCGGCGAGCCCAGGAACACCCATAAAATAAGACAAAAGGAGCCAAATCGATATTCGCCGACAGCGGGTGACCTCAGGCGAAATGCCCTGCGTGTGATAGGTTTTCGTGCAAGTTGCACAGAACTTCTTGCCGCTGCTGGCGGATGGTCCCGATCAACCAGATGGATTGCAAACTGCATCACTGCATTGTGGGCTCTTGCACAGTGCATGGTAAAAATGGGCACTGAACTTTTAGGAGGTGGCTGGGAGGGCTGATTTATAAGCGATCCAGCACGGTGGATCTGACTGGCACGTCGCATGCAAAGCGGTGGTTGGGAGAGTTTTGCCAGAGTCGGTGAAACGTTGTCCTCCCTCTGAACCAACAACCCATCAATCCAATGAAACCAAAATTGACCCTTCTGTTGACCACTGTCTGCTCCTCTGCCCTGCTCCTTGTGTCTTGTGGCGAGGACAAATCTTCCGCGGAACGACAAGCCGACGCAGTCCATGATGCGGTGGAGCGAGGCATCGAGCGTGCTCAGGATGCTGCGACGTCATCCCCCAGCCGTTTGCGCATCAAGGGCAGCTGGAATGAATTGAAGGGCAAGCTGAAGCAAAAGTTCGCCGACCTTACGGATGACGACTTGCTCTACGTGGAAGGAAAAGAGGATGAGTTGTACGGGAAACTGCAGAAGCGACTCGGTAAGACCAAGGAGGAACTCGAAAAGATCTTCGAAGAACTGGAGCAGTGAGCTCGAATCCCGATCTGTCCGTCGCCGCGGGGCCTCCACCTCTGTGGACACCAAAACTCCAACTACCATTGATATGAGTGATACAATCACCAAGCCAGGCCGGATACTCGTCGTTGAAGATGAACCTACCTATCGCGACGCAGTTGCTTCCATTTTAAAGAGAGCGGGCTATGATGTTGCCACTGCAGTCAATGGAAAGGAGGCCTTGCAGCGACTTCCGCTGTGGCAACCGGATCTTGTCGTACTGGATGTATCAATGCCCGAGTTTGATGGCTTTGAAGTCTGCACAGCCATGAAGGATGATCCCGCCCACCGGGACGTGACAGTTATTTTCATGTCTGCGCATGACGACACAGCATCCGTCACCTGTGCTTTTGATCTGGGAGCGGCTGACTACATCACGAAACCCCCACAGCGCGCTGAATTACTCGCAAGAGTTAGAGCCCACCTTGGGATGCGTCAGTCTCGCCTCGCTGAACAAGAGAATGCCCAGCGCGAGCGTGAGGCGGCGGTGCGGGAATTGCGGCATTGGCAAAATGATGTGCGGACTCTGATGTGTGATGCCCTAGAAATTCGAAGTCGTGCGGAAAGTGCGGAGCACCATTCTGATGTGGCTGCGTTATCTTTGGGTTTGGTGGACAAGCTCTCTCATCTCTCAGATCACATCACTGGATTTCTAAATGGAATGGGACAGACAACGGGGCCGTACTGCTGCGTACGACACAGTACTTCGTCAGCAGAGGTGGAGACGATCCTCAGCGTTTGCTACGTCAAGGCATTGCAACGAGGAGTGACACTCAATTTGCGGAAGCCAGTGGCAGGCGGCCAGATCGCGATTGCGCCAGATGTTGTGCGAAGGATCCTTGATGAATGTATAGCTGCATATCTGGATCGCCTGCGCGGGAGGTGGCAGGGGCATGTGCAAATTCGCAATCTGGCCAATGAGCGGATCGTGGTGGAGGTGATTGCCACGCCAGATGGCGAGCCCCAAGAGCTAACCCGTTGGCAGCTTTCGGCACCAAGTCTGGCATTCATCGATCAGTGGGGTGCCACCGTCATCTGCACGCCATCGACAAGCGGCGGTCTCAAGATGACGATTACCTTTCCAGCGTTACAGTGAGTACCATCGCCGTCTGCACTTACCGAAAGATTCTTGCGAGAGCGCGATCCAGCTCCTGGATGGAAACAGGCTTGGTGAGGTGCAACGAAAATCCAGCTTGCCGGGATCGGAGAACATCGACCTCCATCCCGTAGCCGGACAGAGCAACGGCTGGCTTGGTGAAGCCAGAGCTGCGAAGCTTTGTCATCAACTCGTCTCCGCGCCCGTCGGGCAACCCAATGTCTGACATGAGGAGATCGAATTCGTCCTGGGAAGCCTCCTGGAGGGCAGAGGCGACACTTGCCGCCTGAATGATGGTGTGACCTCTGCGACGCAGTAAGAGTGCGAGTGTTTCACGGGTGGCATCGTGGTCTTCCACCAACAGGATACGGAGTGGGCGTATTTTGCCATGGTCGCCCATTTCCTCTGCCGCCTGCAACTGTTCGGCTCGCACCGCTGACGGCGTCGATTTAGATAACGGTAGATCCAGCGTCACTATTGTGCCCGCACCTCTTCCACCGCTCCTTGCTTTGATCGTTCCCCCATGCAATTCCACAAGCATTTTGGCGATCGCGAGACCCAATCCTAGGCCACCGAACTGTTGTTCTCCTTCACTGGTTGAGGAGTGGTCACCTTGGGCGAAGGGCTGGAAAATGCGTTGAAGCTCTGCATCAGATATTCCGATGCCACTGTCTTCAACAATGATTTGGACGTGATCGCCGACGGCCTTCGTCGCCAAACGAACATGCCCCCCCATGGGCGTGAATTTGACGGCATTGCGCAGTATGTTCCAGAGCACCTGCCTCAACCGGACCTCATCACCCTGAAGATGCATGCGCTGGGAGTCGAAATCTGTTTCAACTTTCAGTTGTTTGGTCGATGCCTCGCTGAGCAATAACTCCACACTTTCGTCGATCAGCGCATTCACACTTACAGTGGTCACAACCAGTGGCAGTTTGCCACGAAGAATCCGTGTCATGTCCAGCAAGTCATCGATCAGACGTGCTTCCATCTCGATGCTCCGCCGGATGACATCAAAATCCTCTTGCACGTCCGGTGGCAAATCCGTGCGACCTGCGGCCGCGCTAGCGATGAGGAGCACTGGGCTCAAAGGGGTGCGTAGCTCATGCGAAAGTACCGCGATAAAATCATCCTTTGCCTGAGATGCCTTGCGAAGCGCTTCTTCCACCTCGCGCTGGTGTGTGACATCCGTATTGGTGCCAAACCAGCGGACCACGGCCCCTGAGTCATCTCGAATGGGCAAGGCACGTGAAAGGAACCAGCGGTAGTTTCCATCGGCTCCACGAAGTGGGAATGTATCTTCCCAGTCAGTGCCAGTTTCAAAGCAATGTCTGACCTTTTTGACGACTCGATTCACATGATCTGGATGATGCACATCCATCCATCCCCAGCCGCGCATCTCTTCGAGAGTCGTGCCCGTATAGTCAAACCATCGCTGGTTGTACCAAAAGATGTCTCCCTTCGCATCAGCCATCCAAGCAAACTGAGAGATATTGTTCGCTAAAGTGATAAAGCGGTCATCGCTCTCAGATCGCGCTCTCTCAGACCGGAAGAGGCGCTGCCGCTTGTCGCGAAGACGCAGTTCGTTCTGGATGAGCTGGGCTGACTGATGGAGGACGTCCAGGTCGTCGGCGGACCAGTCTCTGGCTTCATTGCTGATCGCACACAAAGACCCGAGTGGCAGACCGGATGTGGCGTGGATAGGCACCCCGAGATAGGATCGAACACCCAAACTCTGAATCGCCGGATTGTCTGAAACCAGTGGGTGCTGTAAGGCGTCTGCCACACGGAGTGGCGCGTCCCTTTCCACGACGTGCCGGCAAAATGAATGCGTTAGCGGCGTCTCTCTGACGGGAAGGGTGGTGCCGGGCGTCGTCGAGCTGCTTTTGAAGAACTGCCGATCATCGGTAACGATCGATAGCAAAGTCACCGGCACATCCAGCACCCGCCGGACCATTTGCGTGATGATATCGAATTCCTCTTCGGTTGACTCATCCAACAGACCCAAAGCAGCCTGCGTCTCGACGCGGTCCTTTGTAGATGCAT
>CAZCAL010000037.1:0-17403 GCA_964496625.1 uncultured Verrucomicrobiaceae bacterium
CACCAGCGCTGCATGTCCATCGACAAACGTCTGGGCCAGCGCCTTGGGGGTTCCTGTGGCATTGCTGAAGCGTAATCCCCCTCCTGAAGCCCTTATTTTTGATCAGATCGCCGCTGAATTGGAGCAGCGCACCGGTCTCCTCCGCGAACGTGAAAATGGACCGTCCCATGCAAGTCTCCTGGATTGATAGCGACCAAATCGCACCCTTTTTGACGGCGCTGCGCAATGACGCACCGCCGAAGCCTGCAGATGTGGCGTGGGAGTGGCATACCCTTCCTGATCCAAAGCCGGGCACGAAGTCGCCGGTAGCTGAGGGCGAGGGCGGCGGTGATTTTATGGCAGAAGTGACGGCCTCAGAGGTGCCGCCCTCGGCCGAGCCCATTTTCGCCCCTGATTTGGGCATGCCTAGTCCCTCCGCCAGGGAGCTGGAGGCACCGCGTCCGCCGGGACCCGAACTGGACCTGATCCGCAGTCGGCTGCAATCGATTAAAGAACGTGCCATCGCAGCTGGGATGCTGCGGCGTCAACTGGCACCCCCTCTGGACACTATGCCTGTGGAAACGGTCGCATACGAAGTCCCCGCAACCGACCCGGTCCCACCACCGACCCCAGCGGAGGAAACCCCCATTTCATCTGCTACGCCTGAAGTCGAAGCGGCCCCAGCCACTGAGCCCGAATCCCCTGCGGAGGCGCGGACTGTGTCAGAAAGCCTAGCGGAAGCCTTCTCCGCCCTGCCCCCGCATGCGCCGGAGCGCACCATTGCCCCGCAGTTTTCTCCGTTCGCGGTGGTTGAGCCAGCGCCAGCGCCGGAGCCGGAATTTGAAACGCGTCTGTCGCTGCCACGGATAGCTGGCGAAGAGGTGCGCGAGTTTAATGACGAAGACTATTATTTCGAGGTCCCACTCGGCACGATCAGCGAGCGCCTGGATGCCTTTGCCCAATGGTCCATGCGATGGTTGGGCACCGATCAACTCGTGGTCGTGGATGAGCATGGAGATCTAGTGTGGGGAACGGATGCCCGGGCCAGTCTGGTGCTTTCCGCGATGATGGCGTGGACCGCAGCCCTGCGCGCCACCGCCTTGAGTGCCTGCGACATGCCAACGGTGATCCATCGTGAGCTTTCGACCGGGGAGATGCTGGCTGTGATTCCGTGTCGCACCCGAGTTGGAGATCTGCAAATTGCTGTGATGCGCTCGGTGGGTCTCGCAGGCACGGAAGCAGGGCTGCTCCGTCAGGCCTTGGAGGCCGCACTCGATGTCGGTCCACCACCTGATCGTTCTCCGAAGTCCGAGGTTCAATAATCAATCGTGACCGTCGGGATCAAGGGTTCTTTGCCCAAAAAGGCGACCCTGCGCCCCTGATGAACCGCGGCGGGATCAGCAAATTCCAAATTCCCACTTTACATCGTCTGAACACCATCCAAGATGTTCGCACGAACAGAAATGGCATTTTTGTGCGTTTTTACCCTCCACCACTTACCGACTACTCTCATGGCCAAGGCTCCCAAAGAAACCTCTACTGATTCTGGCACGCAAAAGCTCACCGAGGCACGCACCCGCAACCTCGATCTCGCCATTCAGCAAATTCACAAAGACTTTGGCGAAGGTTCCATTCTCCGCATGGGGGAAGGCCAAATCGCAGAGGTCTCCGTCATCCCGACTGGTAACCTTCTCATCGACCAAGCGCTCGGGGTGGGCGGATTTGCCCGTGGTCGTGTGGTGGAAATCTTTGGACCGGAATCCTCCGGTAAAACGACCCTAACGCTTACCGTCATTGCGCAGGCTCAAAAGGCCGGCGGATTGGCCGCCTTCATAGATGTCGAACACGCACTGGACCCAGGATACGCACGCCGTCTCGGGGTGAAAATGGATGAGCTGCTCGTCTCCCAGCCCTCTTCGGGTGAAGAAGCCCTGCGCATTTGCGAGACCCTGATTCGCTCCAATGCGCTTGATGTCGTCGTCATCGACTCCGTGGCCGCGCTCGTCACCCGCCAGGAACTGGATGGTGAAATTGGGGACGCCACCGTTGGTGCGCAGGCCCGTCTGATGAGTGCTGCCCTGCGGAAGCTTACCTCCATCATTTCAAAGGCCCGCACCTGCTGCATCTTTACCAACCAGATCCGCGAGAAGGTGGGCGTCATGTTCGGTAATCCAGAAACCACTCCTGGTGGCAAGGCCCTAAAGTTTTACTCCAGCGTCCGCGTCGATATCCGCCGCATCGGCTCCATCAAGACCAGCGATGGCACCGTCACTGGGAACCGCACCAAGGCCAAGATTGTGAAGAACAAGATGGCCCCCCCTTACACCGAGGCTGAATTTGACATCATGTTCAACGAAGGCATCTCGAATGTCGGTTCCCTCCTCGATTTGGCCATGGAATATGAGATTCTCCAAAAGCGCGGTTCCTGGATCAGCTACAAGGGTTCCCAACTCGCCCAAGGTCGCGATGCCGCGAAGGAAGCCCTGAAAAACGACCCCGCCGTTTACGAAGAGATCGAGATCGCTGTCAAAGAGAAGATGGCGGAGAAAAAGGCAGCCGCAGCCTAACGCGACGGCACAGCCCATGGAGTGCCGACGATTCGTCGGCATTCCACGCCCCGGTGGCTTGGGGTCGGTGACCCCGTTGGCAAAAAGCTACCAGAAGAAACCGTCGTCCAGCGGCAAGGAGACGGCACAGGGGCCGCAGGGAACACCCAAAAAGCAAATAGCTGACTCGCTAGGGCACTCCACAAGACCAACCGAGAAGTTCTTTCCAAAGATCAAATTGCCAATTCGCGCGCTGTTTTAACCTTCGCTGGCCCTCGCCTGATTCGAAACCTTGCCGATGAAACAAGATGATCAGGGCGAACTCAGAATGCCCGCAACCCGCTTCAGCGTTGTAACTCCCTGAGGCCTCGGTCGATGAGCGTCTCCGCCGCCCGGCGAAGCAGTTGCTCTCCGGGACTGGGCTGTGGTTGGGGAGGAGGTGTCATTGATGGCGGACGTGCCATGCTGGGGCGCCCGGCTGTCGCACGGAGGTCATTTTCCGGCGTCCAATCGTTGAGGTCTGGCATTTCCAGTAGATCGAGCGCTTCCAAGGTTTTGGCATCGAACCGACCTGATGCAGGAAGGTTGTGCCTTCGTTGGAATTCGGTGAACGCTGCAAACGTGGAGATTCCCGGGATGCCGTCTGCGCTGCCGGAGTAGATGCTGCTTTCTTTAAAGGTGGCTTGCGCCAAATGCAGCAGAAACCGCTTCCCATTGGAGGAGTAAGCTTGGTAGGGGGTTCCCTCGAACATCTCGTTGAGCTTCCAAAACCCTGCTGGTGGTGCCGGGATTACGTCACCTGCGGGGGCTGCCGCCTGAGTGGCTGGCGGAGGGGTGGTTTGGGGCGCAGCGGCGTTGGCCGCGGCAGGCTGCGAGGGTGGGACTGCGGAGGTCGATCCAGCCGGGGCGGGCACGAGCGGTGAGGAGCGGCGCAACCCTTCGCCAAGCTTGCGGACCTCCAGGATGGCTTCCCCCGGCAATGCTGGGATGCGATGTGGTTCTGGCAGTCGGTCGCGCTCCAAGGTTGGCAATGCAAACGCACGAAAGATGCGGGCGATTTGGTTGGCGAGCGTGTCCAGCACTAGATTGTGGGCGTGCATCTGCGCTGCAGCCTGTATGACTGAGGCGGGAACAGGGGAGTGGAACTCGCTTTCGTAAAAGATGCGCCGTGCGTTTTCGTCCTGGCCGAAGGCGTTCTGTTGTTCGCTCCGCTGCTGGCCGCGTACCGCCTGGATGACGTTCAGCATGGCTTGTTCCAGCTGATGCTCCTGCGCATAACCAACGATGCCGGACCGCTCTGTCGCGTCCGTGACTTGAGCGATGGATTGCTCCAGAGCCAACCAAACGGGCAGATGGAGAGCGGCCAGATTTTCGGATGGGAGGCTGGCGTTGGACTCCGCCAGTTTGGTCGTGGCGAGAATATCGCAGACAGTTTGGTCATGCGCGGTGATGGTGGGATTTTTGAGTGCGGTGGTGACTTTGCCAATCAGCCTGCGCTGGTCTGGCCAGAGGCCAAACCAGGGGGTTGAACCATGGTTCCCCTGGCGGCTCTGAATGCCGTCCGCAGTTTGAACCATCAATCCCACCAGCGTTTCGGTGCGGACGTCTGGGCTTTCGATCATCGCAGCACGGCTGCCCAAAACCTCCCAGCGTGCGCTGAGATCTGGGAGGGCCTGCGCTGCGCGTTGACGACCAGCGGCGGTGATTTTCCCGTTGAATCGATCCTCTAGCCCGGCTTTCACAACAGTCCAGTAACGGGCGTGCTCGTGAAGAGTGGCTGCTACCGACTCGATACTTCGCTGCGCAGATTTTTGGTCTTTGACGGCCTCATCCAGATAACCCGCTTCCGCTGCGGCGAGTTTAGGTCGCAGATCCATATCGATCTGATCCCACTCGGGATGGTTGTCGAAGGTTAGCGCTGCGAGTTGGTTCTCCACTTCGCGGAGAGTCTCGTAGTGGGCGATGGCGTCGTTCGCCAAGAGCATGTCCGCAGCTTCGATCATGCGCCGAACTTGTTCCAGGGGGACTGCCATTTGCTCCTTTGCCTTAGCCTGCTTGGCCTGAAACGCACCCGCCTCTTCGACAATCTGCAGTGCCTCGCGGCGGGCGCTGCCCACGTCGTTGCGAATGCGGGAGCCTGCGGAGGAGAGGACGTTTCGGAAGCGGTAAGTCAGGTTCTCCGCCAACTCGGCGCGATGTGCCACGACAAGTTGGCGCGCCGCCGTGCTATCGAGCTTTTTGGCATCTTTGAAGGTGCTGACCACCTCGTCGCGGGTCTTCTTGAGCGAAGTCCAGAGGCTGTCTGCCGGGGCTGTATCTGGCTGGGCATCTGGGGCGAGCAGGGCGGAAGCTAACGTCGTGGCAAAGGCCTCATCGGCATTGCCCTCGGTCTGGCGTCTTTGATCTGGCTGGACGCCGGTGTGTTTCATCACTGTCAGCGCGATCACCATCGAGTCATTGGATTCGAGGACACGATCAAGGGTAGCCCCCGCAGCATCAAGGCGAGCGATCAGTGGTCGGGCCAGTTCCTCCGGCGTAATGACTGGGGGAGGTGGTGGTAGTGGCTCAGGCTCTGCCTTCCCCTGCGGCGGCGCTGGACGAGGGCGGTGGATGCTTTCGCTGATGGTCTCCTCTTCTGGCTTTACGGGGTCGGACTCCCGCAATGTGGGGGGTGGACTTTCTGGTTGAGGCGTGTCCGCGACGATTGGAGCACTGTGATTGAAGTGCTTCCACGCATAAACAGTGGCCAGGACGACGGCGAGGACACCAAAAGTCAGGAGAATTCCCGATGACGAGACGCCCTTCAATGCTGGGGCGGTCTCCGTCGGGAGGGTCTTGGTGGGCACCGGCGGCAGTGCTGGGAGCTTCGGGTTCACGGCGGCGGGCAGTTTTACCGATAGTCCGAGTTCCTGCCCACCCAGCTCCAGCTTGGCGGGAAGGATGATGACTTCGTCGCTGATCGGCCGTCCATTCACAGACAAGGCAGGTTTGCCGGGCAGGACAGATAGGCGAAGGCGGTTGCCACCCTCCCATCGCAGAGTGGCGTGGTAGGGTGCGATGCCAGCGCCGTCGAAGGATAGATCACAGTCTGGGTCAGATCCAATCCGAAGCGAATCCGCAGAGCACAATGCAACCGCATGCACTGCGCCATCGACCGTCAGGAGAAGTTCGGCCTCGGTCATCGCGGTTTAGCCCTTCTTTTCCGTTGATGTGGCTGCATCTGCGATGCGGCGGGTGTTCTCCACCAGTCGGAAAAAGGCGGCCCCCGTCTCTGAGGAGGCGACGAGCAACACATAGACGATGTGCCCAACGATGGGCAGGCAGACTGCGCCATACGCGAGCGGCAGAACACTGTCTAACAGGCCAAAGAATCGCAACACCACAAACTGCTCGCCCATCCCGGAACTGCCAGACATGGAGCGGAAGATCGAGGCGACCAGCATGACGATAAAAGCGGCTGAGCAGAGCGCCATCATCATCGGGAGGCAGGCCAAGAAGAATCGCCCAAAGTACCGCACCACGCTGAAGAGATAATCGGCAGCAGTTTGAGACTCCTGATCGCGAATCTCCACGCCCAACACATCTTCAGACCTCGCCGCCAGCCAACCGCAGTAAGCGGAACTCACCAACGTGCCCAGCCATGTCGCTAGCGCGCCGAGCCCACCCAGAAACGACACTTTAAACACGCTGAAGACTCCCCAGCCGCCATAAGTGAAGACAGCGAGCAAAATCAGAGTCGAAACCAGAGTCAGTGTCCGTGGCACGAGACGGGAGACCAAGGGTAGGGGCTCGCCGAAGGTCAGCTTCAAGTTGGCGGAGGTCATTAAGCTCAGCAAAAACTGGATAACAAAGGTGGCTGGCAGGATAGCGACGCCCCAGATAAAGAACATCGTTTCGTCGGACTTGATGGCCAGATACATCATGATCAGAAAGCCCAACGCACCGGCGATAACCACACCCCACAGACCCAGCTGATTTAGATCAGTCAGGTAGCGGCGGAGCGCCGCCACGGGGGATCCCTCAAACTTCGGGTAGGACTTGTAGAACCCCATCAGCGATTGATCAAAAGTCCGATTTACCCTTGAAAGTAGGTCGTTGTAGCCAAACTCATCGTGCGCACTGTGCTTCGGCGGCGCGGCTTGTGAGCCCACACCGGTGAGGACTTTGGCGAAAGGAGTCCACTCTGTTCCACCTTCCGCAGCGACGAGGGTCTGGAACGTGATAACGCCCTCCCGCTGGAGTTTTTCTAGTTCCGAAACGCTGTGAGGGCCCACGGTTTGCTGATTCGCGTCGAGGTAGTGGTATTGGGGATTCATGCGAGAGATGGCTATTTTGGGTGGCGGCAGCAGAGACGTCAACCAGGATGCGAGGAGTACACGCCGCTGACAGATCGCCTTGCAAAACAAAGCGGTTTCCGCCATGGTCCCACCCCGCCCTGCCAGAGACGCATACTCCGACACTATTCCCATGCCCAAAAACGCCGCCTCCGATACCCCTTCTCGTGCAACCCGCAGCGCCGCTGCCGGCATCCGCCCGATCAAGAAGCTGATGGTTGCCAATCGCAGTGAGATCGCCATTCGAGTCATGCGCGCTGCCACTGAGTTGGGCATCCGCACCGTGGGGATTTACGCGCAGGAAGACCGCTTTTGCCCGCATCGCTTTAAGGCTGACGAGGCCTACGAACTGAACAAGGAAAAAGGACCTCTCGGCGCCTACCTGGACGTTGATGGCATCGTGGCGCTGGCGAAGGAAAAAGGCGTGGACGCCATTCACCCTGGGTACGGCTTCCTTTCGGAGAATCCTAAATTTGCCCAGGCCTGTAAAGACAACGGGATCATCTTCATCGGCCCTGATGCCGAAATTCTGGACATGATGGGCGATAAGACGGCCGCCCGCGGAGTGGCCCGCAGACTCAAGGTGCCGATTCTAGAAGGCACGGATGATGCGGTGAGTGATCGCAAGGAAGCCATCGCCATCGCCAAAAAGATCGGTTATCCGCTGATTATCAAAGCCGCCTTCGGTGGCGGCGGTCGCGGCATGCGCGTCGTGCGTGAAGCTCAAGACCTGGAGAAGCTGCTGGATGAAGCCCAGACGGAGGCACTGCGATCCTTTGGAAACGGAGCCGTCTTCCTGGAAAGATTCGTCGGACAGGCAAAGCACATCGAGGTCCAAATCCTTGCGGATAAACACGGCAACGTACTGCATCTGCATGAGCGCGATTGCTCCGTGCAACGCCGTCACCAGAAGGTCATTGAGCAGGCTCCGAGCTATGGAGTGGATCAAAAAATCATCGACGGGCTTTGCGATGCTGCGCTAAAACTGGCGAAGGAAGTGAAGTACACTCATGCCGGCACGGTGGAATTCCTCGTCGATAGCGAATCTGGAGAGTGGTTCTTCATCGAGATGAATCCGCGCATCCAGGTGGAGCATACAGTGACGGAGGAGATCACCAGCATCGACATCGTGCGCAGTCAGATCCTCATCGCACAGGGCCACCCCTTACACGATGAAACGCTGGCGCTGCCGCAGCAGGATCAGGTGGAAAAGTATGGCTTCGCCATCCAGTGCCGGATCACCACGGAAGATCCAGAGAACCAGTTTACGCCGGACTTTGGCAAGATCCTCACCTATCGCAGTCCTGGTGGTTTCGGGGTGCGATTGGATGGGGCGCTGGGTGCCTCCAACGCAGTCATCACACCGTATTACGACTCCATGCTGGTCAAGTTGACCGTCTATGGCCGCTCCTACGAACAGGCATTGGACCGCATGGATCGCTGCCTGCATGAGTTCCGCATCCGTGGGGTGAAGACGAATATTCCGTTCCTCATGAATGTGGTGCATCACCCAGACTTCCGTGCTGGCAATGCGACGACGCGCTTCATTGATAACAATCCTGATCTCCTCAAGTTCACGGCGCGCAAAGATCGTGCAACGAAGCTTCTGAACTACCTGGCGGATGTCATCGTCAATGGGAACCCATTCTCGAAGGGACACACACTCTCGAAGAGTTTCGCCGCACCACCGGTGCCGAAGTGGGATCATCGCATTGAGCCCGCTCGTGGCACAAAACAGCTGCTCACGGAGATGGGGCCGGAGAAGTTTTGCAAGGACTGGATCGCCAAGCAGGATCGTCTGCTGATCACGGACACCACCATGCGTGATGCACACCAGTCGCTGCTTGCCACACGCATGCGCAGCTACGACATGCTGGCCATTGCCTCCGCGATGGCGCGCATGACGCCGGACCTTTTCTCCCTGGAAATGTGGGGCGGTGCCACCTTCGATGTGACGATGCGCTTCCTGCGGGAGGATCCCTGGGAGCGCCTGCGCCAGATCCGCGAAAAGGTGCCGAACATCCTTTTGCAGATGCTTTTCCGTGGCTCCAATGCGGTCGGCTACAGCAACTATCCAGACAACGTCGTGAAGGGCTTTGTCAAACATGCCGCCGCGAATGGCATGGACATCTTCCGCATCTTTGACAGCCTGAATTACTTGCCAAACCTGAAGGTGGCCATGGAGGCAGTCCGCGAAGACACCACCTCCATCTGCGAAGGCACGCTGTGCTACACGGGCGATATCCTTGATCCGAAGCGCGATAAGTATGACCTCAAGTACTACGTCCGTTTGGCGAAGGAACTGGAGAAGATGGGCGCGCACATGCTTTGCATCAAAGACATGGCAGGCCTCGTGCGCCCTTATGCGGCGCAAAAGCTGGTCAAAGCTCTGAAGGATGAAGTCGGTATCCCCATTCACTTCCACACCCATGACACCAGCGGTCTGAACGCTGCCAGCATCATTGAGGCGGCCAGTGCTGGGGTCGATGTGGCAGACGCGGCGATTGCCTCGATGTCTGGTGGCACGTCGCAGCCAAACTTGAACTCCATCGTCGCGGCGATGCAGAACACGCCGCGCGACACGAAGCTGGACACTGAGGCGCTCCAGGAGTTCACCGACTACTGGGCTGCCGTGCGTAGCTTTTACAAGCCTTTTGATACCAGCGAGCCTTACGGCACCGCAGAGGTTTATCTCCACGAAATGCCCGGCGGTCAGTACACCAACCTCAAGGAGCAAGCGACCGGGATGGGCATGGCAAATCGCTGGCCGGAGATCGCCCACGCGTACGCGGAGGTGAACCAACTCTGCGGCGACATCGTCAAAGTCACGCCGTCGTCGAAAGTGGTTGGCGACCTCGCCATTGAGTGCGTCGCCCGTGGGGTGAAGCCTGGCGATATCTTCAACCTCGCTGGCGCGAAGTGGAGCAAGGACGTCACCAGCATGTTCGAAGGCTGGCTGGGCGAGCCCTTCTATGGAATGGAGCCTGATAAGGCTGCTGACTCGCGGAAGAAGTGGGACACCCTGGCCGACGCTATCGTGGGCAAGAACGGCACGCGCATCACTGGGCGCCCCGGTGCCCAGGCGGCGACCATTAATCTCGATGAAGTTCGCGCAGAACTTGAAACCAAGATCAAGCGCAAGCCCAGTGAAGACGACGTCTGGAGCTACCTGATGTATCCTGATGTCTTCCTGAAGTTTGCCGAATTCCGCAAAACCTACGGCGACGTCTCCGTCCTCCCGACGCCGGCCTATTATTATGGTCTGCGCGATAAGGAAGAGATCAATGTCGATCTCGAAGCGGGTAAGACCCTCTTCATCCGCAGGCTGAACCTCACCGAGGCAGATGCCCACGGCCAACGCACCGCCATCTTTGAGCTGAATGGTTATCCACGTCACACCAGCGTTTTCGATAAAGCGCTGGGCAAGGACCTCGTGACCCGGCCCAAAGCAGATCCTGCGGACCCCACCCAAGTCGGGGCACCGATGCCGGGGATGGTCGCCAGCGTCGCTGTCACGGTCGGTCAAAAAGTGAAGGAAGGCGAGACTTTGCTGACCCTCGAAGCCATGAAGATGTTCGCTGCGGTCGCCTCCCCCATCGCAGGCACCGTCATGGAAATCATCGCCAAGGTTGGAGAAAGCGTCGAGAGCAAGGACCTCATGATCCGACTGGCGAAGTAGGACCTTGCGCGTTTGAGAATTTGAATCCTGGCGGATTCAGCTACAGGGCGTAGCGGAACTCGCCAAGAGTTCCGATGGGGTGGCGAGACGGCGATTATTCACTAGCACCGTTTGTTGCGCTGCCTTTAGTGCGGGTTCGTCCATGTCCAGCCGCGCCATCCGTCTCACTCGTCTCCATGCCATCAATTGGTATGGATATCAGGATACGTTGCCGGTGAACGGGAACTTGGTCTTGGCCGGGGTGACGGGCTCTGGGAAGTCCATCCTGATGGACCTTCTGATGCTGGTTTTGGTGGGGCCAGAGAAGGCCCGGCATCATTTTAACCGCAGCGCCACCGGCACCCAGAGTGATCGCACCCTGAAGGGATACTGCCTCTTGGACACCAAGAGGGAGGAAAACGGCCAGCCGCAGTTTTTCCATGACAAAGGCGTGACGACCTTCGTCGGCGCAGAGTTCACTTGGCCTGACGGGAAGCGTGTGGAGACTTGGGGGCTGCGCATTGAATTCCGCAACACCGCGGAAAACGACGGGCACATCCTGCCCTTCCATTGTCAAGGGGCCCTGGCAAAAGAGGATTTTATTGTGGTTTCGACTGAAGATGGGAAGCGCCGCGCGCGCGATTTGCCCTCCTTCAAAGCCCTGGTGGAAGCCCGCAAGGGGCGCGTCTTTTCCTCCTCCCGCGAGTATCTGCGGGACATGGCCAACAGCACCCATCTCAATTTTAATCGCGACGTGCTGGACCGCCTGCTACCCAGCGCGATGTCCTTCACGAATTTAAAGAGCTTTGATGATTTTTGTCGGCGCTTTGTGCTGCCGGGGGAGGCCGTCGCCGTCGAGGATGTGGTGGCCAGTTACCGGGATTTTGAGTCGTATGAGGGCGAGCTACGGCAACTGCGCGGCCAACTGACACGGCTGCAAAACATCCAAAATCTTTCCACCCTACGCAGCGATGCGATCCGCGATCGCGATGTGGCACGCTACACGATTGCGGAGTTGCACCATGAGCATTCCCGCACGCTGGCTGCCTCTGCGGAGAAGCGGCTGGCAGATCTCAAAGAAAGCTATGCTGGTGATGAGGCACGCCTCGCTGAACTGGAGCAGCTGATCCAAAACGGCCGCTCAGAACGCGAACGGCTGCTGGCCTTAATGCATGAGTCTTCAGAGGGCAGGCTCTACCACCAGCTGACGGAGCAGGGTCGCGCCCAAGAGGCAGAGCTGATGCGATTGCGTGAGCTTTGCATGAAGGTCGATGATCGCCTGCGCAAGCGGGTGAAGGATGCCAAAGATTGGCTGCGAGACGTGCGCCGTGCACCGCTGCCTGCGCCCATTGATGTGTCACGGCTCGAAGACTCCATCGAGATCCTCGAAGGCTGTGAGGTGGATGCCTCCTCCAATGCCTTGTCTCGGTTGCGTGAAGCTGCGGATCAGCTCTGTGTGGCGCTGCGGCGTGGGTTTGCAGCGGACCAGCAGGAACTGACGCGGCTTCGTTCTGAAAAGTCGGATCTGGATTCGCAAATTGCTGCTCTCCGTGCAGGCCTCCCACCGATCCCGCAGCCTTTGCTTCATACCTTGAATGAGCGGCTGCTGCATCTCACTGCGGGCGATCCACCAGCGCGTGCGCTGCGGGAGTTGTGCGAGGTCACGGATGAGGCCTGGCGGGAGGCGATCGAGGTGGCCTTCGCCGAGAAGTTTGCAGTTGTCGTCAGCGAGGATCATTACCCGGAGGCCTTGCAACATTATCAGTCCCTGACGGCGGCGCAGCAGAGTGCGCGCGCGGCTTCAGAATCCCTGATCCATCCTGCCCGTGCCCTGAAAGGGAGCGCCAAAGTAGCCAAGGGGTCGCTGGCGGAAAAAATCGAGACCAATCACCCCATTGCGCGTGCCATTGTAGATGAGCTTTTTGGCCAGATGATCTGCGTCAAGAAGGTGGAGGATTTTGAAAAGCGGCCTCAAGCGATTCTTCCCGACGGGCTGATGATTCGCGATGCGATGGTGCAGCGCACCCGCCACTATGACGGCGTGCCCTTTGTTGGGAAGCGCGGGCTGCAACGGCAGTTGGAGATCAAGACTCTGCAACTTCAGGACATTGAGGCTAGGCTGCGCCGACTGGAGCCGCTGGAAATTGAGATCAACGGACTCATCGGTGATAAGGACAAGCTGGTGCCAGATCACCAAAGTCTCTCGCAGGATTTTGTCCGGCTAGAGGCGCTGCCTCTACGGGAAAAAGAGCACGAGGAGTTGCTGGTAAAGCTTCAGGCCATGGACACAGGTGCGCTGAACGAGCTGGAAGCGCGCGCGCATGATTGCCTCACCCAAGTGGATGCCTATGATAAGGAGCGCGTGGAGATCGCCCGCAAGGGCATCCACCGGGAGATCGAGCAGACGGAAAAGATGCTGGTGGTCCGGCGCGATGATGCGTCGAAGCGTCACGATGATTTCCTCCGCATCCAGCGTCAGATGGACATTACGGCCTATCTGGAGCGCTACCAAACCTGGAAGGCTGACATGCTGGAGCGCCTCCTGGCGGCTGACGTGGCGGCTCGTGAGTTCGAGAAAGAAGAGCGCCGTGCCTCCGAGACTGCCGTGCAGACAGAGGGAGATTTGAAGGCGGCGATGGTCGAGTTCAAAAAGACCTTCGCCCCGCGCTTTGATGACCTGCCTGAGGATGGCCGCACTTGTGGCGACTACATCAAGCTGCTGACGCGCATCGATGGTCAGGGCATTCCCGAATTTGAAAAGAAAGCCGCCGCAGAAAGGAAGCGCTGGGAGCAGCTCTTCCGCACGCAAGTGCTGAGCCGCATGCAGCAGGCGCTGAAGCGGGTGGAAGACATCATCTTCCTGCTAAACAAGCAATTGAAGCGCCCCATCGGGCACGATCTCTACAAGATCGAACGCAGGCCAAATCCAGACTTCCGCTTTTACCGGCAGCTCATTGACATGAACTCCCTGCAACAGCCGGATGAGCTCTTTTTCAATAGCATCGAAGGCGAACTGCGCACCGCTCTACAGACCTTCCTCGACACATTGGTAAAACACGCGAACAGCCCAGAGGCAGCTCGCTTGCTGGATTACCGACAGTACTTCGACTACGACCTCATCGTTACCGACATCCGTGATCCGAATGCGCGCCCCGTGAGTGTGGATAAGCAGAGCGGCAAGATGAGCGGCGGGGAAAATCAGAGCCCCTACTTCGTCGCCATCCTCGCCAGCTATCTGCATGCCTACAATCGGCATGAGACCCGCTGGAAGGAACCCTCACTGGCACTGGTGCCTATCGACGAGGCTTTCTCAAAGCTCAGCGGGGAGCGCATTCAGGACTGTCTCAGCGCCATGCAGGAGCTGGATCTCCAGGGCGTCTTTTCGATGTCGAGTGGCAATATCCCCTTTGCTTTCAGCTTGTGCGACGAATTGATCGTCGTGACCAAAAGCGAGAAGCGCGAAGGCGGGAAGTCCCGCACCCGCAACATCCCCAGCATCCTCTTCCGCGATAGCCCCGAGGGCCAGGAGTGGATGAAAAAACACGCCTCTTGAGGAAACTCTCTCTGAGCGATTAGAGGCAGATCATTCTCGGCCGGAAGGGCAGGGGAAAAGTGGGCAGCGGAGTCTGAAAATAAGCAAATATGAAATATACTATTTGATTTTAAATTTGTGTATATTATGGTGATTATAATTTATGAACCCGCCACTCGTCTGCTCTCTCCCGGCGCTAACCCTTTCATTCCGCTCGTCCTGGTCGGCCTCCGCTGCCATTTTGGCCGTGGTTTTGGCCCTGGGGCAGCCAGTTTTTGGCCAAGCTCCAACCGCTCCTGGCGTGCCTGGGGGTTCTTCAGCGCCTGACGCTGGCAATTATGTGCCTACAGGGGACGGTGCCGTCATCAAAGTCAATTTCCCGAACTCCCCTATCCAGGCGATCATTCCCTTCTACACCCAACTGACGGGCAAGAAGATGATCCTGACCTCGAACCTCCAGGGGGAATCTCTGCGGATCATTGGGCCAAAGCCGATGACGAAGCGTGAGGCGATCCAGTACATTGAGGCCACTCTTTTGCTCAACGGCTACGCGGTCATCCCATGGGATGCGGAAACGGTGACCCTGATCCACCACAGTGGCGGCGAAAATCCTTCGACTCTGGGCCTGCCAGTTTTTAACGCCATTAATGACCTGCCTGAGGGCGACCAAGTGGTGCATTTTGTGATGTCACTGAATCACATCTCGCCAGAAGAGGCGTCCAAGGCCTTCCAGGAGGTGATCAAACTCCACGCCTATGGTGCGATTAAGCCCGTATCCAACGCAGCCTCGCTCATCATCACGGAGAATACCGCGACGATTCGTGCGATCTACAACATCGCCCAAGTGATCGATGTGCCACCAGCGGAGATCTCGAATGAATTGATCAAATTGGAACGGTCTGACGCCGAACGCATTGCGGAGATCATCAACGATATTTACGAAGCCAAGGAAGAAGAGGCGGCCGCACGTTCCACTTCCTCTGGCGGTCAAAATGTGGTTGCCCAGCCCAGCGTTCCCGGACAACCCGCGGCTCCCGGGGCCCGTCCCGGTGTAGCGATGAATGGCAATGGCTCCGCCAGCACTGCGGACACCAATCCCGCCGTTGCAAAGGTCAAGGTCATCCCTGATCGCCGTCAGAACAGCCTGCTGATCATCGCTCGGCCCGTCGATATCGCCTACATCAAGGGGTTGGTGGAAAAATTGGACCAGCAGACGGACGGCGGCAATTTCCTGGAGCGGAAGTTGAAGTTCCTCTCGGTCGAAGAGTTCATGCCGGTGGCACAAAATGCTCTGGCGCGTGACACCGATATTCAAAGCGAAGGCGGAGACGCCCTGTCAGGCGGCGGTGGCGGTAGCTCGCGTCGCCCTCGCGGATCTTCGAATACACCTTCCACTGATGCAGCAAGGTCATCACGCCAGAGCGGAGTTGACTCCCAATTCGGCAGCACCGGTTCTTTTGGTAACGGTGGCTTTGGCGGGAGCGGTGGTGGATTTGGCGGTTCGTCTGCCAGCCGTAGCGCCCTGGACGATCCAGACCAGAGTGCCTCCCCAATGTCGGTCGTGGTGGGGCGCACGCTGTTGATTGGTGATCCGATCTCGAATTCGCTGATCGTCTCTGGCTCGCCGGAGCACATCCAGATCATTGACCAATTGATTGAGCGGCTCGATGTCCGGCCACAGCAGATTTACATCTCCACCATCATTGGCCAGCTCACCTTGGGCGGGGAGGTGAAGTATGGCTTCGACTTCCTCGGGATGCTGGATGGCTTCAGCCTTCAGCAGAACCTCACCACCGATACCCGCTCCAGCACGGGAACGGACGCCAGCCAATTCAACACCGACTACGGCACGGGATTGCCCCCGACGATGACGGGAAGCCGCACCCGGGAGCGCTCCTCGACTTTTGGTTCTGATACCGGCCTCGGCGAGTCAGGTGAAGTGCGGCTGCCGTTCAGCGGACAGAATTTTAATTGGGGTGCCTTCAATCTCTATGGGCAATTAGGCTCACTGACGAAATACGTGAACCTGTTGGAAAACGACCGCCGCTTTAAGGTGCTGTCCACCCCCAGCGTCTACACCAAGAACAACACCAAGGCGACGATCTCTTCCGGTCAACGTATCGCGGTGCCAACGCAGATCCTCTCCAATGGTTCAGGCATCGGCGGTGTCGCCTCGACCAGTGCCAGCATCGACTATCGCGATGTGGTCCTGAAGCTGGAAGTGATTCCTTTGATCAACTCAGAGGACGAAGTCACCCTGCGCATCGCCCAAGTAAATGACAATATCATCGGGGAACAGATCATCTCTGGGAACACCATCCCGACGCTCAGCACCCAGGAGCTTGTCACCGAGGTAACGGTCAAAAACGGTTCCACCGTCGTGCTGGGCGGGCTCATCACAGAACGCGATGGCGATAACGGCAAAGGCACGATCTTCCTGCGTCGTATCCCCGTCATCAAGCACCTGTTTGGCACCACCAACAAGACCAAGAGCCGCGAAGAACTCCTGATCTTCCTTCAGCCGCACATCATCAGCTCCACCGATCCGCTCGACAAACCGAACCGCATCGAACGCGGTCGCAGCAGCATCTTGGATGACACCGTTCAGTTTGGTGTGCCACGTGCACTGCCTTATCAGGAACAGTGAGATGAAATAAAGTTACCATCCCTCACCGAGGGACGAAAAGGAAGCAAAGAACCTTACGCCAGACAGATCCGGCAAACGCGCAGTTGTCTCTCGGAGAGAGAACGCATCCTTTAAAACGGGATGTCGTCGCCCTCCAGGCCGTCGTGGATTGGTCCATCGCCGAAATCATCGTCAGCAGCTTGAGGGGCGCGCTGGGGAGGGCGTGAGGATGCACCGCTGCCGCCGCCGCCGTATCCACCACCACTATTGCCGCCGCCCCCACCACCGTAGTTCTGGCGTTGTGGGGCACGTTGTGGAGGAGCACCGCCACCCCCTTCATCGCCGCCACGACCACCACCGTCTCCGCGACTGCCGAGAAACTGCATGCCTTCTGCGACGACCCTAATTTTGCTGCGGCGTTGTCCAGATTGTTTGTCTTCCCAGCTGTCCAATTGTAGCCGACCTTCAATATAGACTGAACGACCCTTCGCGAGGTACTGCTGAGCGAGTTCTGCTTGGCGACCCCAGAGGGTCACATCAATGAAGGTGACCTCTTCCTGTCTTTCGCCACCTTCCGGTGTATAGACACGGTTCACGGCGAGACCAATCTCACACACCGCAGTGCCTTTGGGGGTGTATTTGACCTCGGGATCGCGAGTGAGGTTGCCGATGAGCATGACTTTGTTGAGAGAGGCCATAAGGTATCCACCTTATCCAAAGCACAGCCC
>CAZCAL010000038.1:0-16912 GCA_964496625.1 uncultured Verrucomicrobiaceae bacterium
GCTCGTGGTTGCACGGAAACTGCGCACATTGTCATCGCCAGAACGGTGGCGGCTCCGTCTCCGTGGTCCTGAATATCGAACTGCCAGACGACCAAACGGCCACGGTTGGCGAAAAGCCACTCCGTGGTGATTTTGGGCTTACAGATGCCCAGATCATCCATGCAGGTGCACCGTGGGAGTCAGCACTTTACAGTCGCATCGCCCGCATCGGCAGTGGCCACATGCCATTGATCGGCGCACGCGAACCCGATGAGGCTGCGCTGAAATTGGTGTGGGATTGGATTCATCAAATGCCTCACACCGATTCCGATCCAAAGCTCCCTGATTCGCCAGACACCGCTTCCAACGCGCTGATGCTCATGCATGCCATCGACTCAGGGACCCTCACAGGAGACGAAAAGCAGCGTGTCATTCAGAGCGCCCTCGCGTCAAACGATGCAAACATCCATAGTCTCTTCGAGCGCTTCCTGCCCCCCTCGCAGCGTGCAAAAACTCTCGGCACCAGCATCGATAAAACCGCACTGCTCGCCATCCAAGGCGAAGTAACTCGCGGCAAGGAGTTGCTCCTCCCAACCGGTAAATTAGGCGTGTGCCTAGCTTGCCACTTTATCAACGGGACAGGTCGAGACTTCGGGCCTGACCTCAGCCATTTAGGAAATCGGGCGAGTCGCGAAGCCATTCTGGAAAGCCTGCTTGAGCCTTCCAAAGTCATTGCCCCGGGCTTCCAGCCAGCCGTCATCGAGACCAGCGAAGGAACGTTGAGCGGCTTTATCGTCAAAGAGGATAACCATGCCCTCCATCTGAAACTCCCCACCGGTCAGACCCAAACCATCATCACAAATCGTGTCACGTCTCGCAAAACCTTGCCGGTCTCATTGATGCCCGAAGGCCAGCTACAGGCACTCACAGCGCAGGAGGCGGCTGATCTTTTGGCCTACCTCGCGGCGCTGAAATGAGCCTCGAAAACTTGACCACGCGCTGAGCCACCGCTACCGCTCCCCATGACCTACACTGAAAAACTCGCCGCTCGTATTGCTGCCACAGGCTCCAATCTTTGCGTTGGCTTAGATGTACGGGCAACCTCAGCCGACCAGGACACCGCCAATTGGATTCTCCGAGTGATTGAAGAGACCGCCCCCTACGCTGCCGCATTCAAGCCAAACGCCGCCTACTTCGAGGCACTCGGCTGGGAGGGCGTGCGTTTGCTTGAAACGATCCGTCGCCAGATCCCAGAAGAAATTCCCGTCATCCTCGATGCGAAACGCGGAGATATCGGCGAAACCCAAGCCTACTACGCGAAGGCAGCGTTTGAAGTGCTTGATGCAGACGCCATCACGCTGAATCCGTTCATGGGACGCGATACCATCGAGCCCTTTTTGCAGTATCCAGACAAGGGCATCTATCTCCTCGCGGTGACTTCAAACAAGGGGGCCGCAGACATCGAGCTACAGTCCACTGGCGAACGCCAAATCTATCAGATCGTCGCAGACATGACCGCAGCGAGCAGCCAAGTCGGATTGGTCGTCGGTCTAACGAACGCCTCTGGCGATGTCCTCAGCCAAATCCCTGATGTGCCACTCCTGATCCCTGGCCTGGGTGCCCAAGGCGGAGATTTGGACTCACTCAAAGGAACGGGGCGCCTTGCACCATCCGTGATCAATGTGTCTCGCGGAATTCTGTATCAAGATCCTGAGCGTAGCTTCGCTGAAAAAGCGGCCCACTGGCACGCACTGATCGCTTCCTCCCTCTATTCCTGATCCATGGCCTACGACGCCATCGTTATCGGGTCCGGCCCCAACGGACTTGCCGCCGCGGTTACTCTAGCCCAGAAAAAGCTGCACGTGCTCGTCATCGAAGCTGCCGAAACCATCGGCGGCGGCACGCGGACCAAAGAATTAACACTGCCTGGATTCAGGCATGACGTGTGTTCCGCAGTGCACCCTACTGCGGTCGTCTCACCTTTTTTTCAATCTCTGAATCTCGCGCGCCACGGCCTAGAGTTTATTCACCCAGAACTCCCCCTGGCCCATCCCTTGGCGGACGGCAGGGCAGCTCTGTTACATCGTTCATTGGATGACACCGTAGCTGGCCTCGGACGCGATGGCTGGCGCTATCGCGCACTGTTTGAGACACTGGTGAAACGCAGCGGAGATCTCTACCCAGAGATCCTCGATCCCCTTCGCATCCCTCGACACCCTTTTCTCATGGCGAGGTTCGGCATTCCTGCAATGCTGCCCGCTCATACGCTGGCACGCCTTGCGTTTCGCGATGACGAAGGTCGCGCCTTGCTCGGCGGCAATGCTGCCCACAGCGTGCTGCCACTTGAGTCCCCCTTCACTTCCGCCATCGGACTCATGCTGCAAATGACCGCACACGCAGCAGGATGGCCGGTCGCAAAGGGTGGCTCCCAAGAGATCGCCAATGCCCTCGCCGCAGAATTGCAAGAACTCGGCGGCGAGATTCAATGCGGCCGGAAGGTTGCCACTTTGGATGAGCTTCCAAACTCCCGCGCCGTCCTCTTTGACACCTCCCCACGACAACTCGTCCAAATCGCTGGCAAGGCATTGCCCAGTGGCTATCAGCGTCGCCTGCTGGCTTTCAAACATGGCCCCGGAGTCTTCAAAATCGACTACGCACTCGATGGTCCGGTCCCTTGGCTGAATGAGGGTTGCCGCAAAGCAGGCACGGTGCATGTCGGCGGCACTTTGGACGAGATCGCTCGCTCAGAGGCCCAGGCCTGCTCTGGCGAACATCCAGAGCGTCCTTTCGTCCTCGTTTCCCAACCAAGTGTGTGCGATCCGAGCCGTGCCCCCGAAGGCAAGCAAGTGCTCTGGGCCTATTGCCACGTCCCCGCTGGTTCGACGCGCGACATGAGCCAGATCATCCATGCGCAAATCGAGCGATTTGCCCCTGGCTTCCGGGATCGCATCCTCGCAACGCACACACTGAATACGGCGCAAATGGAGGCCTACAATGGCAACTACATTGGCGGCGACATCGTGGGAGGGATGGCCAATTGGGCACAATTGCTCACACGCCCCATCGTAAGTCTCAATCCGTATGCGACTCCAAATCCGCGTCTTTTTCTATGCTCAGCCTCCACTCCTCCTGCGGGTGGAGTGCACGGCATGTGCGGACGCAATGCCGCGCGGGCTGTTCTGCGTCGTCTGTGACGAATTACGAATCGCAAAACCGCCGATTGCATCGCGCCGGGCAGACCGCATAGTGCGCGGCCACCGACCGAACCGACATGGAAAAACGTACAAGCCCAAAAACTCCAACCTGGACCATCAAAGACAGTGCCGAACTCTACGGTATCGAAGAATGGGGCCACGGGTATTTTGATGTCTCAGGAAAAGGCGAAGTCGTCGTCAACTTGAAGGACGGTAAGAAGACCAAACCAGTCAGCCTTGCCCAAATCGTCAGGGGGATGAGGGAACGGGGCACACAGCTTCCCGTATTGATTCGCTTTGGCGATTTGCTCCGCTGGCGCATTGATGAACTCAATGAAGGATTTATCTCCGCCATCAAGGAGGCCAAATACCAGGGTGCCTATCGCGGTGTGTATCCCATCAAGGTCAATCAGCAGCAGGAAGTCATCGAAGAGATCACGCGCTACGGGCGCAAGTATCACTACGGACTGGAGGCAGGCAGCAAGCCTGAACTCATCGCAGCCCTCGCCTACATGCACGACCCTGAGGCGTACATTGTCTGCAACGGTTACAAGGACGAAGAGTTCATCGATCTCGCGCTGCATGCCCAAAAAATGGGTCTCCAAGTGATCCTAGTTCTCGAGATGCCTAGCGAGCTCGATCTCATCCTCGAGCGCTGCAAAAAGATGGGCGTACGTCCGACCCTCGGTGTGCGTTTCCGCCTTTCTGCAGAGAGCGCCGGCCACTGGAGCGGATCAGGTGGGGACTCCAGCATGTTCGGCCTGAACATTTCACAACTCATGCGCGTCGTAGATACGCTGAGGGAGAAAGGAATGCTCGATTGCCTGAGGATGCTGCATTACCACCAAGGGTCACAAATCCCAAACATCCGCGCCATCCGCCAAGCTGTGACGGAAGCAACTCGCGTTTATGTCGGCCTGGTGTCAGAAGGTGCGCGCATGGGCATCTTGGACCTGGGCGGCGGCTTGGCCGTCAGCTACGATGGCCTGAAAGGTGCCACGGAAGGCAGCAGTAACTACGGCACCAAAGAGTATTGCGCAGATGTCATCGAAGCGATCGGCGAAGTCACCGCTGAGGCTGGCGTGCCACACCCAGACATCATCACAGAATCTGGGCGCGCCATCGTTGCCTACTACTCCGTCCTGGTCATCAACGTTCTTGATGTAAACCGCTTTGAACCCCATCGGCAGGTCGCCCTGGAAAAAGACGCACCATCGCTCGTTCGCAACCTCTGGGAACTCAGAGAGGAATCACGCAAAGGTCCAGCAAAGACAAACCATGAGCGTCTTCAAGAGATCTACAATGATGCCGTCTACTATCGCGACAAACTGCGCAGCGAATTCAGCTATGGCAAAGTGACGCTCCGCCAGCGCTCCCAAGGTGAAGAACTCTATTGGGAAGTGCTAACGTGGATCGCATCCAAACTCAAAGAAAGCGGTCACGATTACAGCCAAATGGATCGTCTGCCGAACGTCATGACTGACTTCTACTACGGTAATTTCAGCGTCTTCCAGAGCCTCCCCGATCTTTGGGCCATCGACCAGATCTTCCCAGTGATGCCGATTCACAAGCTGAATCAAAAACCAACGCGCACCGCAGTGCTCTCCGATATTACCTGCGATAGCGATGGAAAAATCGCCCACTTCGCGCACTCGGGTGAAATTTGCTCCAGCCTTCCGCTCCACGATATCGACTTCGAAAAGAAAGACGCCGAGGACTACATGCTGGGCATCTTCTTGGTAGGTGCCTACCAGGAGACGCTGGGAGATCTCCACAACCTGCTGGGTGATACGAACGTCGTCAGTGTGCGGATCGAAAACGGAAAATTAAAATACACCCGCGAACTCGAAGGCGACTCCGTGGCAGAAGTGCTCAGCTACGTCGAATATGATACCAAAGACATGGTCAATCGCTTCCGCCAACTCGCTGAAGGCGCGGTGGTTTCCAAGCGCATCGGTGCCGTCGAACGACGCGAGATCATGAAAGCCTACGAAGACGGACTGCGCGGTTACACATACTTCGAGAGCTAGTCACCCCTCCTGCCGATGCAAGCCCTGCAAACCCTTCGCGGACAGTTGCTTTGCAGCGTCGCCAGCGGCATCATCCTGTCCTTCTGTTTTCCGGGGTGGGAGCTAGACTGGCTGCTCTGGATCTGGATGTTGCCGCTGCTCCTCCAGATTTGGCGAAGTGATGGCGCTCCCGCAATCCGCCGACCATTTTTGATCGGTTGGATCTCAGGCCTGACCTTCTTCACCATCAACCTGTTCTGGATCAGGCACTCTTCACGCGTCAACTTAGCCCGGTCTCTCGACGATTCATGGGCAGGCTGGAGCGCTGAAATGACAGGCCTTGCAGCGGTACTGGTGCTATCGAGCTATCTCGCCCTTTACTTCGGTCTTTGGTCTTGGCTTGCTGCGCGTTTCTTCCGCCCCAGCACTCGCCGGATGACTGACGAGCCCTGGCTGACAAGTAGTGTCGAGTCCCTTCGCTCCGCATTCCTCGCTGCGGCTACCTGGGCGGGGCTGGAATTTTTGCGCGGCTGGGTCATGACAGGCTTTGGTTGGAATGGTCTTGGGGTCGCCTTGTATCAGAATGTCGTGCTGATTCAGATCACCGACATCATCGGTGTTTGCGGACTCAGCTTTTTGCCCGTGTTTGTCGCCTGCATCGTCTTCAACACGATCACCCGATTAACGCTCACCTGGCAGAAGAGGCGCAGACTGATCGCCCGATTGGACTTTACTGTCGGGATGCTCAGCGTGCTTATGGCGGCACTTTACGGCCTGTCTCATCTAGCCAAACCTACACCAACAGGGCCACAACTGCGCGTCGCCATGATTCAGCCAAATGTGCCCCAGGCAGTAAAATGGGAGCACACCGACGATCAGGGTATCTACGCAAAGCTCTACCAACTCACAAAGTTGTATGCCGAGGCACGCGATGGCTCTTCTGCCATCGATCTTGTCGTATGGCCAGAGAGTGCCCTGCCCTTCGGCCTGTATGAGCTACCAGAGCACCCACAGTTCTTCAACGACGTGCTGTCGATGGGAGACTTCTCGCTAATGACTGGGCTGGACATCCAAGAACCGAACGGCAAGGGATACACCAGCGCGGGTTTGTTCAGAGAAAAATTCGAGAACATGCAGGCTTATCACAAGGTGCATCTGGTGCCCTTCGGTGAGTATCTGCCTCTGCGCCACGAACTCCCCTTTATGGAGCCACTTCTCGGAGGACTCTTGCCCGGCGATTTTGAGCCAGGGCCTAGCGTCCAGCCCCTCAATTTGGAACAGCCCAAAGTACAAATCATCCCCTTGATCTGCTTTGAAGACACGGTCGGCAGACTAGCGCGCCACTTCATTAGGAATGAGCCACAGGTCATCATCAACGTGACCAACGACGGCTGGTTTCTCGATAGCATTGAACCAGTGCAGCACTTGTCTAACGCAGTTTTTCGCGCCGTCGAGTTACGCCGCCCGATGATCCGAGCCTGCAACACCGGCGTCACTTGCGTGATCAATGAGCGGGGGCGCATTACAGCCAAACTTGAAGACCCGGAAACTGGAGCTTGGGCGATTCAGGGTGTTCTGCCCGCAACGATCCAGACTGATGCCAATGCGCCTATCACCATCTATGCTCGCTGGGGAGACTGGTTTTCGCTGGCCTGTTTGGTGGTGACTTTTGCAGGTGTGTGTTTTTCCCGACTGCGCCGCCGCAGGGTTGAGTCTGCGGGAGATGGTTGACCTAGTCAGGTCCAGAGCTTCCTACTCCACTACTTTCATCGATTAAGAATGTCTTGATTCGAGAGTGTCTTTGAGCTTGAATGCTCAAACAATGTTGAATGTTCAGCGCACACGCCACTCCCATGAACAGGAGGAGGTCCAACTACCGCGAATCGTTATGCTGACCTATTTGGCGGCTGGCTGGACAGCACCCGTGCTCTATTTCCTGCTAGAGAGTTATAAAGCAGCAGCATTCTCAACTAGCGCATTCATCGTCAGCGCCGTTGCCATTTGCGGGGTTTGTGCAGCCCACTCTTGGTGCAGGATCATCTTGGGAATAGTGTGGCTGGCAACATCCCTACTAGGTGTGATTTATGTGCTTCACATCCTCCCCGCCATCCCAACTCACAGCGCGACACTGGTGCCACCAGGGTTCGCTAAATTTTGGCTAGGGCTCACAAATCTGGGAAGCTTTGTCGCCGCCATGATAGTACTGATTCATCCCAAAATGCGTAAGGCCGCCCGTCAAGGATTCAAACTTTGGTGAACCATGCGAGGAATTCCCGATTCCCATCCGTGCCCTGAATCGACGACTCCACGATCCCGCGCCAGCAGAGATTGGGCCGGCTCTGGACGAAGATCTCAATTCGAGCGCATGCTTTTGCATGACCCGCAGCATCACGCACGATGCCGCCTTTACCGACTTCATCGCGAGACAATTCAAACTGCGGCTTCACCAGCACCACGGCATTTCCTCCCGGCTTGAGCACTTCAATAGCCGGCGGCAATACCAGCGTCAACGAGATGAACGATACGTCGGCGACTATCACATCGACAGGCTCCCCCACATCCGCCGCGACCATGTGCCGAACGTTAAAGTTCTCCCGAGAAAAAACGCGAGGATCACTGCGCAGCTTCCACACAAGCTGATTGGTGCCCACATCAAACGCATGAACCTTGGCGGCACCACGTTGCAAGAGGCAATCCGTAAAGCCGCCCGTGGAGGCCCCTATATCCAGAGCCACACCGCCCTCTACGCTGATTCCGAAATGGTCCAACGCTCCCTCCAACTTCAACCCACCACGGCTCACAAATTTCGGCAATTCCTTGACCGTGATCACGGCATCGTCTGGGATCATCGTGCCGGGTTTTGTCGAGGGTTGACCACCAAGCAATACATGACCGGCTAGGATCAGCCGCTTTGCTTGTTCGCGAGAGTCGCACAGCCCACGCTGCACAACGGCCTGATCAAGACGCAATCGAGGCATGGAGATCGCCTCAAAAATTCGATACCACCTGGATCACATCGTCCCCCGGCACAATCTCAACGCCTGGAGGGATCGACTTTGGATCCACGTCCGCAATCGCCTCTTCGGCCTCGATAGTCTCGCTGATCTTGATCCGGCCAACAATAGAATTGCCGCGACGCAGCTCAAACAGCGCACCTGCTGCAAGGCTCTTGTTCGAGCCCGCATCAATGACGACAAAAGATTGATCCTTCACAAAGTTCTTCACCTTAGCAATGGCTGGCATGTTTAGGATTTTGCGTTGCAATGGGGTGACTGGTGGGGGGCCTGGTGCCGATTGAGGCGGAGGGGCAACCGCCTGAGGCTGTGCAGCAGCGGCCAGACTCGGGGCCGCCGCAACCGGTGCCGACGCCTGAACGACTGGGGAATAGACGCCTTGCGCATTGGCAGCCAGCGTCGGTGCTGGTGCTACGACACCAGGGGCAGGCGGAGTGATCGACAAATTCGCGACAGACGGCATTGGGACAGCGCCTGCAGAGGTTTGAAGTCGCTGTTGCTCCCGCATAAATTCCAATTCCTTCCGCGCACCCTGCGCCTCCTGCTGCCCCTGCCAAGCAAGGTAAGCCGTCACAAAAAGAAGTCCCACGGTCAGTCCGAAAGCAAAGTGAAATAATCGCATGCCCACCATTGTAGTCTTGCGCCGCCCGCACACAATCCCCAAATAAGCAGAATCAATGCTTTTGGAATAATTGCCATGCATCTAGATTGTTCAAAAACTTCAGAAAAATCGTCATTCGACAAAAGGCGACTGCCCGCCATGATAGAAGCTCTCTCATTCTATTTTCACTCCCATGTCATCGATTTTTGAGCTCTTCTCCCTCCAGGAAAAAACCGCCGTCATTATTGGTGGCACAGGCGAACTCTGCGGTGCCGTTGCAGAAGGATTTGCAGCCGCAGGCGCAGAAGTCGTGCTAGTGGGGCGCGATCCCGCCAAGGCCGAAAAACGCCTCGACGCCATTCATTCCGCCGGTGGTCAGGGATATTTCGTATCGGCCGATGCATCGCGACGTGCTGACCTCCAACTACTTTTGGATCAAGTCCTGGAACGGTCTGGCGGTTGTCACATCCTCGTCAATGGAGCAGGCGTCAATTCTCCCACCCCGTTCCTCGACATCCCCGAAGAGGAATATGATCGGATCATGAACATCAACACCAAGGCCGTCGTACTTGGCTGTCAGGTTTTTGGTCGCTACTTTGTGGACAATAAAGTGCCAGCATCGATCATCAATCTTGGCTCCATGTCCGGCCTCCTCCCCCTTAGCCGCGTCTTCACCTACTCGATGTCAAAGGCCGCGGTGCACAATCTGAGCAAGAATCTGGCCCGCGAATGGGCACCACTGGGAATTCGCGTCAACACCTTGGTCCCAGGCTTCTTTCCTGCGGAACAAAATCGCAAAGTTCTCACCCCAGATCGAGTGGAAAACATCATGCGCCACACGCCCATGAATCGATTTGGCGAAGCAAAAGAACTGGTCGGCGCAGCACTCCTCCTTGCCGCAAATGCCGGTTCATTCATCACCGGGCACGAAATGGTCATCGACGGTGGCTACTCATCCATGACCATCTGAGTCCATTCGTGCGCACTGCCGATTTCGATTATCACCTTCCCCCAGACCTCATCGCCAGCGAACCGCTGCCAGAGCGTTCTGCCTCGCGAATGATGGTCGTCCATCGCGATACTGGGCAAATCGAGCACCGCCAAGTCAGTGATTTTCCCGCCTACCTGCGCCCTTCCGATTTGGTAGTGCTCAATGACACGCGTGTCGTTCCCGCACGCTTCTTCCCCAATGAAGGAGGGCGCGAGGTCTTGCAGTTGGAGATGCTGTCTGCTCTGCGGTGGCGGTGCATGATTAAGCCTGGGAAGAAATTTCGAGTTAACGATCAGTTCCACATCGGTGCCGCCACTGGGACAGTCATTGAGGTGCTTCAGAACGGCGAGCGCATGATTGAGTTCGACCAACCGGTGGATATCGCCACCCACGGTCATCTGGCACTTCCCCACTACATGGGCCGCGAAGATCAACCCAGCGACTCTGATCGTTACCAGACAGTATTTGCAAATGCAGCAGGCTCCATCGCAGCCCCTACTGCCGGACTGCACTTCACGCCTGAACTTCTCGGTCAATTCCATCACGCCTTTGTGACTCTCCATGTCGGAGTTGGAACATTCCAACCAGTCAAGGCAGAACATATTACCGACCACATCATGCACTCGGAACGCTACGAGGTTCCGCAGGTAACAGCAGACGCCATCACTGCCGCTGGGAGAGTCATCGCAGTCGGCACCACCGCGACTCGTACCCTGGAGTCGGTGGCTCAGTCCCATGGAGGGCAAATCGTCGCCGCCTCAGGAAGCACCAACATCTTCATTTACCCAGGATATCAGTTCCAGGTCGTGAACGCACTCTTAACGAACTTTCATCTTCCCAAATCCACTCTGATTATGCTCGTATGCGCTCTCGCGGGCCGTGATCTCATTCTCAAAGCCTACGCGGAAGCCATCGCACAGCGTTATCGCTTTTACAGCTACGGGGACTGCATGCTTATTGTCTAAGCTCCACGAAGTTTTGACACGTCGTAGAGCGAATACATCGCAGCAAGTGCCTCCGCCCGCTGACCAGCCTTGAGCATGTCAAACGTCACACTCTTCCCTGGGATAAACTTGAAGTGACCTGAGCGGGTCCTTCGTAAATCACTAAGGTGCGCACCACAGCCAAGTTTTTGGCCAATGTCATGGGCGTAGGATCGGACATAAAACCCCTTGCTGCACACGACGCGGAAATCGATTTCAGGAAGTTCAATCCGCGTGATTTCCCGATCGTAGACCCTCACAAAACGCGGTTCACGCTCCACTTCCTGACCTTTGCGAGCCAGCTTGTAAAGAGGAACTCCATTGATTTTGATGGCAGAGACCATTGGCGGCATTTGGTAGAAGTCACCCCGAAACCCGTCAAACGCTGCTTCAATTTCCTCACGAGTGTAGGCTGGCACGGGCTTTTCTTCCACTACCTGCCCTTCCTTGTCATAACTGTTGGTCGTGGATCCCAGCCGAATTGTGCCGGTGTATTCCTTGTCTTCGCTCATCAACAAATCGGAGAGCTTTGTCGCCGTACCAATGACCAAGATCAGCATACCTGTCGCCATGGGGTCAAGCGTCCCACAATGTCCAATCTTCTTGGTATTTAGGCAACGCCGAGCTACCGCCACCACATCGTGAGAGGTCATGTCTGGCCCCTTGTCCACCAGCAGGACTCCGTTAATCGATTCGTCTGACTTCATTCTCCAATTCCTTCAAAAATCTTTCCGCAGCTTCGTCAATCGGCCCCTTCATTCGCGCCCCTGCCGCCGCACGATGGCCACCGCCTCCAAATTTTGCGCAGACCTCAGAGACATTCACTCGGGCATCCTTTGAGCGTGCGCTGGCGCGGATTTTTCCGTCTGGCATATCTTCAAAAATCACCGCCGCAATGACGGTATCCACCATCCGCAAAGTATCGATCAAGCCTTCGGTATCGCCCGGTTGCATCTCACACCGAGACATCGTCTCGCGCGTTAGATTCCAACTGACGATGCGATCATCTGCACGAAACGTCATCTCGTTGAGCATCGCCCGCATCAACCCTAACCGACGCGCCGGATACCTCTGATAAAGGGCCACGCAGAGGCGCGCCGTATCAAGACCAGCAGCCATCATCTCAGCGATGATTTCATGCGTGGCCGGATTGGTAGCGGGATATTGAAACGAGCCCGTGTCAGTAGAAATAGCCACATACAGATTCTGCCGAATCGCATCCGTGATCGGCATCCCTTGCTGTTTCAGCAATTCATAGACCATCTGCCCAGTCGATGACGCCATTGGCTCTACGTGAGGCATGTCCCCGTATCTGGGATTGCTGCCATGATGATCGATATTGATCAGCGTCCCCGCATTGCGAAAGCTGGAGCATGTATTATCCCCCAATCGTTCCTGCGTTGCTGTATCTAAGGCCACGGCAACATCTAGATCCAGCGGCACTCCGTCGGACTGCCGAATGAAGGTAATTTCAGGAACGAAGTCAAGATTCCCTGGCACTTTGTCCTCGAGGATCGCAAAGACCGTTTTTCCCATTTCCCGAAGGCTCAATGCTAACCCGAGCACCGAACCCACGGCGTCACCATCTGGCCGAACGTGGGCAGCAACTCCGATACGCTGGGCACCTTTGAGCACCGCCCCGATTTCATCATAGGACACCATAGCACTTGGGGAACTCATGATTCATTGAGATCTCTTCACCCCTGACCTTCTTCGCTCTTCGGCTCCTCCTCCGGCGCTTCATCGGGCGCTGGCGGCGGGAGGGTTTCGATCAAATGTAGGACGCGCACCCCTCGCTCCACGGAGTGATCGAGGCGAAAGATTAGCTGCGGCGAGTTCCGCAGAATGACCCGCTTATAGAGAGCACGCTGGATTTGTGGGCGGTTGGCTTCCAGCTTCTTGATGACCTCTTCGTCACTTCCTCCGGCTTTGGTGCCCAAAACTCCCAGGTAAATAAAGCATTGCTTCAAATCCTGCGTCACGACGACATCGTTGATCGTCACCAGCTTCCCGTTGAAGGTGTAGTCCTTCTCAAGGATGGTGCCAAGCTCACGCCGGATCAGTTCACGGACGCGTTGGATTCGCAATGTCATAGGACGAATAGAAAGGGAAGATGGAGCGGTGCGTTGAGGGGGGGCCCCAACAACACCGTGCCGGACCGTTACGAAGATCTTAGAGCGTTTGGGCGAATTTTTCGAGCGCATAACACTCGATAATATCCCCTTCTTCATAGTCGCTAAAGTTGTGCAGCTTGATACCGCACTCGAGACCATTGCGAACTTCTGGGACTTCGTCCTGGAAACGACGCAACGTCTCGATGCCACCATCATAGAGGGCCTGCCCGTCACGGATGATTCTGGCGCGTTGCTTGCGGTCGAATTTGCCATCGATAATGGCACAGCCAGCCACGCGACCACGGTTGATTTTGAAGATCTGCTTCACCTTGGCATGACCAAGTACAGACTCACGGGTGAGCGGGTCAAGGAGGCCTTGCATAGCTTCCTTCACCTGATCGATCAATTCGTAGATGATGGAGAACGGCTTCACCTGCACACCCTCGCGCTTCGCCACAGCAAGAGCTTTATTCTCAACCTTCACGTTGAAGCCTAGGATGATCGCGTCTGAAGCACTGGCGAGAAGAACATCCGACTCGTTAATAGCACCCACGTCGGAGTGAAGGATATCAAGGTTGACCTTGTCACTCTTGATTTCCTGGAGGCTCTTGGTGATGGCCTCCACTGAGCCCTGCACGTCAGTCTTCAAAACGAGCTTAAGCGCCTTCTTCTGACCGTCTTCGATGTTCGCAAAAAGGGATTCGAGCGATGAACGGCGACGCGTACCGAGCTTCTTCTGGCGGATTTCCTCCAAACGTTCCTCGGAGAGACGCTTGACGGATTTCTCGCTGTCCATGACGACTAACTCATCACCCACTCGAGGCATATCGCTAAACCCAACGACTTCAGCAGGCATGCCTGGACGGACTTCTTTAATCTGCTCTCCAGCATCATTGATGAGGGCCCTCACTTTGCCCCAGAATGGACCGCAAATGAAGGGCTGTCCGGCCTTCAGCGTTCCTTGCCGAACGATGACAGTAGCCACAGGCCCCTTCCCAGTCACCATTGCAGATTCGATCACGGTAGCTCGCGCTGGAGCCTTCGGATCGGCCTTCAACTCAAGCACTTCCGCCTGCAACGCCATCGTCTCAAGCAATTCATCGATGCCGATTCCTTTGGTTGCTGCCACCTCTAGGCACTCGGTGTTGCCGCCCCAATCGACTGGTGCCAGCCCTGCGTCTTGGAGTTGCCCTTTCACGCGCATGATGTTCGCCCCTGGTGTATCGATCTTATTCAGAGCGACCATCAACGTCACGCCAGCTGCGCGGGCATGCGCGAGGGCTTCCTTGGTTTGCGGCATCATGCCGTCGTCCGCAGCGATAACTAAGACGACAATATCGGTGACATTGGCACCACGGGCACGCATCTCAGAGAAAGCGGCGTGACCAGGAGTATCAATAAAAGTAATTGGCCTACCGTTGTGAATGATGCTGTAAGCGCCAATATGCTGTGTGATGCCACCAGCTTCGCCGCGCACCACTTGCGTCTTCCGGATGGCGTCCATCAGCGAAGTTTTGCCATGGTCAACGTGACCCATAAAAGTGATGATGGGTGCACGCAGCTCGAGCTTTTCTTCCTCGATTTCTTCAGGAACCGGGGCTGGCGGCTCAACAAACACTTCTTCCACCTTGTGGACACCCGCCCCTTTTTCGCGGCGTTCGCGCTCTAGTTTGAAACCGTGTTTTTCACAGACCTTTTCTGCCACCTCGACATCAATGGCCTTTTCAGGATTGGCAAAGACTTTGAAGGCAATTAGATCTTTGATGATCACAAACGGCTTCAAACCAATCTTTTCCGCCAGTTCCTTGACGATGATTGGCGGCTTCAGGTGAATGATTTTTTCACCGGTTTCCGACAGTTCGAAATCTGCAGTCAACTCTTCCACCTTGGGCGGCGGCGGAGCGACAACGACGGGCGCAGACAGAGCTTGGTCTTGCTCTTTTAAGAGTGAGATCGGCGGCAAAGCGCTCTGGGCACTGGCGGCGCCCTCTGCCTCTACCGGCCGACGACGAACCTTAGGCTTGTCATCATCTTCAAAAAGATTGAGTGCTTCCTTTTTTGCCTGATCCAGCGTCTTTTTTGGTGCCTCTGGCTCACTCGCCACATCCAATGCTTTTTCGGGTTTAACAGCAGGCTTCGGCTTCTGAGCACCAAGATGAGGCAAGGGTGAACCTTCTTTGCGAGGTGCACGCTTTTTGGGCGACGTTTCCTTGTCTTCGATCAGCGACAACACCTCTTTGCTTTTGGGCGCTATCTTCTTGATCGGCTTTACCGGGGCCTCTTCGCTCTGATCACCGGCCTCCGTACGCTTGGTGCGCGGGGTGGGTTTACCGGAATCTGGAGATGATGAGGAACGAGAAGGCATGCGGTGTCTATTGGGTCAGAATCGAATCTGGTCGGGGGTGTACGGTTGAAAAAATAGAAAGTTTATACGGAGGAATGGACCCGTTATTACGAGGCAGCACCATCATCGCCGCCATTAGCACGAGCGCGGGATACAATTTGCTCTGCCAATGCCAAGTCGCCGCCCAAGACCTCTGCCACGTCATCGACGCCAGCGTAAGCAAAGGTGCGAAGATCACCAAAGCCGCCTTCAGTCAACAGACGCGCCGTCTCGGCATCAATCTGCAAGACGCCTTGGAGGCCGGAAACAGCTGTGCCCATTTGGCCCTCAAAAACTTCGGAGGCATGCTCATCCCGCTCAATGATCAGATCCATCCCGACCAACCGAGAGGTCAAGCGAGCGTTCTGACCACGGCGACCGATCGCCTTCGAAAGATCTTCCTCACTCACAGTCAGCCGAGCTTCCTGTCTATTCACATCGACGTGAATCGTGAGCACTTTGATTGGCTTCAAGGCTTCGCGAATGAATTCAGCGGGGTCAGCTTTCCAGCGGATGATATCCACCTTCTCATTATTCAATTCGCGCACAATGTTCTTCACGCGCGCACCGCGAACGCCGACACAGGCACCGACAGGATCCACTTTCTCATCAGAGCTGTTGACGGCAACCTTGGTGCGGTAACCAGCTTCACGAGCAATGCTGGCAATCTCCACCGTGCGATCACCGATCTCACTAACTTCGAACTCAAACAAGCGCCGAACAAAATTCGGATGAGCGCGTGACAAAATGATTTCAGGTCCACGTGAGCTGTCCTTTTCGACTGCCTTCACATAAAAGCGCATCCGATCACCGGGCGTGTAGTCCTCAGTGGTAACGCGTTCTTTGGAGGTCATCACCCCTTCGAATTTGCCGAGGTCAACGACCACGTCCGACTTGTCAAAGCGTCTCACGACACCGCTGACTACATCACCTGTGCGATCCTTGAACTCATCATACAAATTCTCCTTCTCGGCAAGCCGCAGGCGCTGAAGCATCGTCTGCTTGGCAGTCTGCGCCGCGATACGACCCATGTTTTTTGGAGTCACCTCAAGGTCAATTTCGTCACCTTCTTGTGCATCCTTTTTCAGCATCCTCGCCTTTGCGAGAGGGATCTGTTCAAATGGATTTTCGACGTGCTCAGAAGCAATCAGCTTCGCCCATGCTTTGATAGTTCCCTTGTCGGGATCAATGTCGATACGCAACTCGCGAGCAGGCCCGATGCTCCGCTTGGACGCAGCCAATAGTGCCTGAGAGAGGGCCTCGACCATTTTATTCCGGTCGATTCCTTTCTCTTTCTCGTAGTAGTCGAAAAGTGCTTTAAGTTCGCTGATCATAAACCTCTGCCGCCTCCTGAACAAAAAAGAGCGGGGAAACCCCACCCTTTGCCAAAAGCACCAGAGCTAAAGACTATTTGTCCGGAAAACGGAACCGTTCATCTTACCAGTTCTGCTGAAGGCATCAAGCACAAATCCTCTTCATTTTACCGAGAGGCTAAGCTTTTTCGAATGATTCACGCTCTATCTGCGTTCTGCCAGCAGCCTATGACCCGTTGTTTTTCAGCCTCCATCCTCTTCGCATTCATCACATCGGCGTTTGCCGCAGAGCCCTCCGCCATTGAACTGCGTGACGTTGAATTTGCAAAGG
>CAZCAL010000038.1:16922-17362 GCA_964496625.1 uncultured Verrucomicrobiaceae bacterium
GGTCGGTGATGTCAGCTTGACCCTTGATGGCTACATCCCACCCGGACCAGGGCCCTTTGTCACGTGCATTATGGTTCATGGCGGCGGTTTCACGAAAGGGGATAAGCAGTCATTCATCAAACCCCTCTTCCAACCGCTAACCAAGGCTGGGTTTGCTTGGTTCACGATCAACTACAGGCTGGCTCCAGCGCACGCATGGCCGGCCTGTGCGGAAGACGTCGCTACCGCAATCAAGTGGGTGAAGGCTCATGCGGCTGAGCATCGGATCGACCCCTCTCGTATCGCTCTCATCGGCGAATCTGCTGGCGGCCATCTTGTTTCTTGGGCCGGGGCGACCGGCACGAATGATACGTCCGTCGCAGCAGTGGTGCCGTTCTATGCACCCCACGACTTAGTGGTTCAGGTGAAAATAAGGAACGCCCTCGGTGGTCTCGGTGGCT
>CAZCAL010000039.1:0-17296 GCA_964496625.1 uncultured Verrucomicrobiaceae bacterium
CCTGGCGCGATCTGGAACGTCAGGGGGTCATCGTCCGCGAAGTCCAGCCGCCCAGCCCTGGGGCGATCACGGTGGAGGTCGTGGAGCGCACGCTCACGGCGAAGACACGGCTTGTGGCCTTGGCTTCTTGTCACTACCTGACCGGCTTCCGCATCGATGTGGACGCGATTGGGAAAATGCTGCACGAGCGGGGCATCCTCTTTTGCCTGGATGCCATTCAGACTTTAGGGGCCTTTGAGACCCGCGTGGATCACGTCGATTTCCTTTCCGCAGACTCCCACAAGTGGCTGCTGGGCCCGATGAGTGCGGGGATCTTTTATGTTAAGGAGTCCCTCCAAGAAAAGCTGCGCCCTGCGCTGCTGGGCTCCTGGAATGTGCAGTCGCCCCGCTTTGTGGCGCAGCCGGAGATTGCCTTCGAACGTGGAGGGCGGCGCTACGAACCAGGGGCGCTGAACATTGTCGGCATCATCGGGATGAAAGCAGGCATGGATCTGATCACCGAGATCGGGCTGCCCGCCATCAGCACGCAGCTTTTGCGACTCCGGCGTCGATTGCTGGATCAGGTGGCGGAAAAGGTCCCCGGTCTGGTAGCCGTCGGCGCAGTGGCAGAGGCGGACGCTTCTGGGATCGTGACTTTTGTGCGTGGACCGGATTCAGGCCTCGATATGGATGCGCTGCACGCGGCGCTGACGCAGCAGGGCATCATTGCCTCCTTGCGCCACAATCGGGCGGATGAGCCGCACCTGCGATTCAGCCCCCACTTCTATAATACCGAGGCGGAGATGGATCGCGTCGCGGCGGCACTGGCGGCGGCCGTGTGATCAGCAGAAGTGGGCTCCGCTGGTATTCACCCAAACAGAGTAGAGGCTCTGACTGGCGGTGATGAAGAGGCGGTTCCTCTTCGGTCCGCCAAAGCAAAGGTTGCTGCCCGTCTCCGGAAGCTTGATGAAGCCGATGCGTGCGCCTTCGGGATTAAAGACATGCACGCCGTCAAATCCATCGCCCACCCAGCCAGCACTGGCCCAGACATTGCCATCCACATCGCAGCGCACGCCATCGGAGCCACCTTTGCCCTTGGTGTCCGCCAGGGCACCCTTCATTACGGTGAACTGCTTGCCGCCGCTGAGGCTGGCCCCATCCCCCACATCATAGACCTGGATGTCCTTCGGTGCCCCCGTATCCACCACATAGAGCTTTTTATAATCGGGCGAAAAACACAGGCCGTTTGGCTTTTCCAATGCGTCAGTGACCTTTTCGATCTTGCCGGTGGTATCAATCCGATAGACCGCCTCTTTCAGTAGCAGGTCGCCCTTGTTGCCTTCGTAGTCGCCCATGCTGCCGTAACCGGGATCGGTAAACCAGATGCCACCGTCTGGATGGACGACGACATCATTCGGCGCATTGAAGGGTTTTCCCTCGAACTTCTCCGCGAGGACCGTCACGCTGCCATTCAGTTCGTAGCGCACGACGCGGCGGGTGGCGTGTTCGCAGGAGATCTGCCGGCCATTGAGGTCAAAGGTGTTGCCATTACTGTTGTTCGCATTACTGCGCAGCGTCGAGACATGACCATCTTCCGGCAGGTAGCGCATCTGGGCGTTGTTTGGGATATCGCTCCAGACCAGGTAGTTGCCACTCCCATTCCAGGCGGGACCCTCCGCCCAGAGGAGACCGGTGTGGAGCCTGCGAATTGGGGCGTTTCCCTGAATATAGTCTGCAAACGACGGGTCCAGCGCGATCACGTCTGGGTCTGGATAGCGTTCTGGGGCGGCCCCAGGGCCAAAATCACGCGCTAATAGCGGTGCCGCAGTGCCTGCGGCGAGGGTGGCGAGAAAGCGACGACGGCTGGAGGAGGGGCTGGATGGGGTCATGGTGGGCTCTATAACGTGGGCTGGAGCGCCCTTTTGACGAACGAAGACGCATTGTGACTGAAGAACGGTGGGCAGGGCAAGAAGGAATTGATTCGCCGAGATTAATTAAAATTGTCACAAATTCCAACGGGAGCACTAAAAACTGCTGGACAGAGCATTAATTATTTAGCAGCCTAAATCATCTTGGTGCCGGGAAGTCCGGCGAAACGGTATAGGCTGCCTAACGATCTAAAATACAGCCGAAAATATCTAAAATCTATATTTGCCAAAGGATCACGTTTCATTTATTTCATAATTCCTGAATACAATGAAATCCAAATAGTCAATCACCAACCCGCCTGCGAAACGCTCAACCCCACCCATATCATGGAAACTTCGGTCGCTCTAACGCCGCTGGATTTTCTCCTTCGCCCTGAATTGGCTGGAGGGGGACAGTCTGGTTTTTCTCCTTCGCAGTGGTGGAGGCGTGCCCTGGGCTGGTTTCAGGCTGGCAGTTGGCCCTGGTTTGGCGATGTCGTGGCGGAGGATGCCTTCATGCCCTGGGTTCGCTCTTCAATGGGCATGAGGAATATGGAAGAAGACGATGGCGGATCAAACGGCGGAGGCAGCGGCGGCTTCGATGGCTCCGGTGATCGCGGCTCAGTGCCTTTTTATCATGAGCCGGTGATGCTCAACGAAGTGCTGGAATGGCTACGCCCAAGAGAAGGGCAGATCGGGCTCGATGGAACCCTGGGCGGAGGCGGACATGCTGAGGCGATGCTGCGTCGAGGAGCCCGCGTCGTCGCCATGGATCAAGATCCTGACGCTCTGCGGCATGCCCGCCAGCGGCTGAAGTCTTATGGGGATCGTTTTGTGGCGTTGCGTGGCAATTTCCGCCGTTTCCCGCAGATTTTGAGCGAAGCTGGCATTTCTGGCGTGGACACCATCATGGTGGACCTGGGCATCTCCAGCCATCATGTGGATTCTGCAGGACGTGGTTTTTCATTCATGCGGGAAGGGCCGCTGGACATGCGAATGGACCCCGATGTGGCTGTCAGCGCAGCGGATCTACTGGCCACGGCAGATGCAGATGAGTTGGCAAAGATCTTCCGTGATTTCGGCGATGAACCAGCAGCATGGAAGATCGCCTGCGCCATCGTAAAGGCACGCGGACTGGCACCCCTGCGCACGACGACGGATCTGACGCGCGTCGTCGAATCCGTCGTGCCACGCTATGGCAAACGGCATCCTGCCACGAAGGTGTTCCAAGCCCTGCGTGTCTATATCAACGACGAAATTGGTGCGTTGCGTGAGTTTTTGGAGGCTGCCCCGCGCTGGCTGAAGCCTGGCGGCCGCCTCCTGACAATCACTTTTCAAAGCCAGGAAGATCGCTGTGTAAAGCACGCCTTCCAGCACTTCGCCACACCAACTTTTGACCGACCAGAGTGGCCAAGCCCAAAAACAAACCCAGATCACCTCCTGAAGATTCTGACTCGCAAGCCGATCGAGCCGTCTGAAGAGGAGATCAAAAGAAACCCGCGCGCGCGGTCAGCGAAGATCCGCGTCGCAGAACGTCTGCCCGTCCATGCCTCGTCCTAAACGCAGAAGACAACAGTCCACAAACCGCCTCAGCCTGCCGGCGCTGACGGTGGTGCTAGTCGTGGCTGTCTCCGTATCGATGGTAGCCATCGGTCTGGTGCTCAGCCGCAATCGTGTGCACGCGCTTGCCGAACAGCAGCGCCAGGTGGAGCAGAAGATCAGCCTACTCGACCAAGAAATCCGCCAACTCAACAAGCGCATCGATACTCAGCTAACACGCGATCTGGTCATTCCAAGACTGGCCGCTGCTGGCACCCGCCTGCAGCTCATTGATGAGGACGCCCTCATCCACATACCCAAGCTTCCTGTGGCCACGCCTGCTGTCAGTGCCACCCCGACTGCGGCTTCCGTAGGTCTCGCCCAGACATCAAACTGATTGGTCCCCCTCAAGAATCCACCATGACATCACTGCCGAATCAACAACTGCTGCGCCGCGACAGGCCGATCTGTCGCCGCATTCAGGTGGTGACTTGCCTGTTGCTCACCGCCTTTTGCGTGGTTTCATGGAGACTCTCCGTGCTGCACATCCGTGACAGCGCAAAGTATGCAGCGGCAGCGGCGGAGAAATTTCAACGCGTCGTCACCCTCCCCGCACAACGTGGCTCCATCCGAGATCGTCGAGGAGAGCATCTTGCTCTGGACGAGCAAATTTTCATTCTCTACACCGACCGGGTACACCTTCACGAGATGGTTACCGTCCGTCGCCAATTGGCCAAGGTGCTGAAGAAACCTGTCGAGGAATTGCGATCATCCCTTTCGCCAGCCGACACCCTGAAAACCTATCACCAGCACATCGCCAGCAAACTGTCTGGAGCGCTGGGCATGAGCGAGGGCGATCTCCTCACAGCGCTGCACAGCCCTAAGGCAGAGACGATCATCGTGCCGGAGATGCCTTCCGACGAGGCAACTAAAGTCAGGGAGATGCTGGAGTCAGAAAACATTATCGGCGTCTATCTCCGCCCGGACGTAAAGCGCCTCTACCCCGCACGGAATCGTCTCACCCTGTTGCTAGGCGATGTGAACCCTGAGCACAAGGGAACCTTCGGCGTGGAACGTCTCTCGGATGGGATTCTCCAAGGAACCTATGGGCACCAGACGATTGAGCGAGATCGTGCAGGGCGTGAATTGCCACTGTATCGGGGAGAGTCCGTCCTCCCACGCGATGGGGCAGATACCTTCCTGACGATTGATATGAATCTCCAGGACACGGTTGAAGAAATCATCGAGGCCGCCGTGCAGCATTACCGCCCAGTGAGAGCAATGATCGTCGTGGTCGAGCCATCCACGGGTTCCATCCTCGCCATGGCAGCACGTCCGCATTTTGACCGGGATACACGCACCGGGATGCAGCGGAATTTGGTCATCTCCGATGCCATCGAGCCGGGCTCCATCTTCAAGATCGTCGCACTCTCTTCAGCGCTAGATCTGGGCATCGTGAGAACCACGGACCACTTTGACTGCGAGCAGATGTACTACACTGATCCGGTGCTAAGGGTGAGGTTAAGCGATGACGAACCGTTGGGTATGCAGACGGTGGCAGGAGTGTTGATTCACTCCAGCAACATCGGCACTTACAAGATCTTCCAAAAAGTAGGCCAAGAGAATTTTCTGCGTTACGTCGATGCCTTTGGCTTTGGACAAAAGACGGGACTTGGCCTTACCGGGGAGCACCCTGGAACAGTGAAACACTCCAATTGGAGTAACCCCACCTATTCCCGCTTTCCGATTGGTTACGAAGTCGGTGCAACCGCGCTGCAACTCACGATGGCTTATGCGGCACTGGCCAATGACGGCGTGCTGATGCAGCCGCGTCTGATTGATCGTGTGGTGGATTGCGATGGTGTTGTCAGCGTCCCCGCCCCGATCCCTGTGCGACAAGTCTGCAGTGCTGAAACGGCGCGCAAAATGCGCGAGATCCTGGGAGCAGTCATCACCGAGGGGACTGGCAAGCAGGCCGCTATTCCAGGCGTCACCGCTGGTGGTAAGACAGGCACTGCGCGTCGTTACGATGAGCACAAAGACAATGGACCCGGCAAACGCAAAGGTGGGTATGTCGATGGTGAATACGTCACCTCCTTTGCCGGCTTCGCGCCACTGGATGCCCCGAAGGTTGCCTGCCTCGTTGTGCTGGATAATCCCAAACTCGATTCCGGCGAGCCTATCCGCGCGGCGCGCACAGCAGCACCCATTTTTGCCGAGGTTGTGCGTGAAGCGCTAGACCACCTCGCCGTTCGACCCCCACCCAACCTAGCCGCCCAAGGAGGTGCGGCACGATGATTCTTCGCGACCTTATTTCTAACCTCGACAAACCTGTCGTTAGCGGCAGCCTTGACACGGAGGTCATGGCCTTGGCCTATGACTCCAGAAAAATTGGCCCCGGTGTGGCCTTTGTGGCCCTGCGTGGTGCCACGGTGGATGGACATCAGTTCATCCAGACAGCCATCAAAGCGGGTGCTGCCTGCGTGATTGCCGAGCAGGCTCCACCTGAAGATTGCACTACCCCCTGGGTGCATGTGAAGCAGTCCCGCATCGCCCTGGCCCGAATGGCCGCGACGCTGTTTGGGAATCCGGCATCAAAGATCGCGCTGGCCGCAGTCACTGGCACAAATGGCAAAACCACCATCGCGTATCTCGTCCGGCACCTGATGAACGAGGCGCAGCGGCGCTGCGGTCTCCTTGGCACCATCTCGTATGACCTGGGTGGTCAGGAAATCCCAGCGACACACACGACGCCAGAGTCCCTGGAGATCCAGCAACTCCTTTCTCAGATGGTTGACCATGGGTGCCGCGCCTGCGCCATGGAGGTCTCCTCCCACGCCCTGCATCAGCATCGTGTGGAAGGGTTAAAATTTACCGCAGCAGCGTTCACTCAACTCACTCAGGATCACCTCGATTACCACGGCACGATGGATGCCTATTTCGAGGCAAAGACTCGTCTGTTTCAGGGAATCGCGGACGCTGGCAGCGGACAGATGGTCATCAATGGTGACGATGCTTGGGGGCGCAAATTGATCGCCAAATTTGAGGGCACTGGCCGCGTCACCCGCTATGGCTTTGGCGTTCACAATGACTTCCGTGCGGTGAACGTTCGCTACGAACTGAATGGCACGACGTTTGAGCTAGAGGCACGTGGACGCACCTTCTTGGCACGTCTGCCACTGATCGGCGATTTCAATGTCTACAACGCCCTTGCGGCACTTGGTATCGCCCACGGAATGGGACTGAACTTGCGCGAAAGCGTTGCGCACCTTCAGCGTGCGCCTCAGGTCCCAGGTCGCCTTGAGCGCGTGACTGAGGGCAACCGCTTCCACGTCTATGTCGATTACGCGCACACTCCCGATGCGCTCGACAATGTCCTGCGCACGCTTCGTGGCCTGCGTCCAAACCGCATCATCACCGTCTTCGGTTGTGGTGGGGATCGCGACCGCACCAAGCGTCCACGCATGGCGGCAGCCGCAGCGGGCGGCAGCGAAATCTGTGTGCTGACATCCGACAATCCACGCAGCGAGGACCCGCAGCGCATCATGCAGGACGCGCGCACAGGGTTCCCGCGAGGCAAAAAATTCGTCGAGATCGCTGATCGTAAAGAAGCCATTCGGGCCGCACTGGAAGGTGCCTTGCCGGGCGACATCGTGCTCATCGCGGGCAAAGGCCACGAAGACTATCAAGAGGTGAAAGGCGTAAGGACGCCGTTCGATGACCGCAAGGTCGCCCGGAACCTGATCAACCAGATCAGAGCCAAAGAGAGGGAGAGGGAGGCTCTGGAAGACGACTTGTGAAGCCTGTATCCGTCCAACAACTCGCCGACTTCGCCGCAGGCACACTGCGCGGCGGAGATCCGACGCGCTTGGTGACGACGGTGCAGACGGATTCGCGCGCCATTGCGGCTGGCGATGTTTTTGTGGCGCTGCAAGGCCCCCGCTTTGACGCCCACAATTTTGTAGCGGCGGTAGCCACAGCGGGTGCTGCGGCCATTGTGGTTAGCCGATGGGATAGCGCCTGGGAAGGGCTGCCGTGTAGCTTCATCATTACCGACGACACGACTACTGCGCTGCAAGCCATGGCGGCAAAGTATCGTGCATGGCACAATCCCCTGTTGATCGGATTGACCGGTAGCAATGGCAAGACCAGCACCAAAGATTTAGCGGCAGCAGTCTTGAGCCCGCTCTACAAAACCACCGCGACCCTCGGGAATCTCAACAATGAACTGGGTGTTCCGATCACTCTGCTAAGCCTCAAAGATGGCGATCAATGCGCTGTCGTGGAGATGGGCATGAATCACCCTGGCGAAATCAAGACGCTGGTCGATATCGCACGGCCTGACGCGGCAATCATCACCAACGTGGGCGTGGCGCACATCGAAAACATGGGGTCGCAAGACGCCATCGCCTGGGAAAAGGGCACGCTGGCAGCCAATGTTCGCCCTGGTGGTATTGTCGTGCTAAATTCCGGTGACCGCTATTCTCGGCTAATCGCAAGGCATTGTCAGGCAGAGGTTTTCACCGCCGGAATTGGCGAGGGTGATGTCGCGGCGCACGACCTGCGCCCCGACAGTGGCGGCACCCATTTCAGCTTAAATTTTGGAGGTCACCATGAGTCTGTTTATCTGCCAGTATTGGGAGAGCACATGGTCGCCAACGCAGCATTGGCTGCCTGCATGGCCTGGAAACAAGGCGTGATCCCCGCCGCGATTGCGGACGCGTTGAGTCACGCAAAACTCAGCAAGGGCCGTTTAGAACCCAAAGAAGTGCGTGGTGTGCTATTTATCGATGACTCTTACAACGCAAATCCCGACAGCATGATTGCGGGTCTGCGCACCCTGGCGGGAACGGATACCGAAGGTCGTCGAGTCGCTGTCTTGGGTCGCATGGGAGAGCTTGGGCACATGGCGGAGATCGGCCACGCTCAGGTGGGTGAGTTCGCAGCGACGCTTCCACTTGATGCAATCTATTCCGTCGGAGGCGGCGAAGCGGAAATCATCACTCAGACGGCAGCACGCACCGGAGCGGCCGTTGAATCCGGCCACTTTGAATCCCATGAAGCTTGCGCTGCGCATCTGCGGGACTGGCTGAAGGCCGGTGATGTCGTGCTGCTAAAAGGCAGCCGCGCGGCGGCGATGGAAAAAATCCTCACCCATTTTGAAGCGTCATGATGTATTGGTTGTTCGAACTTCGGGAATACCTTGGGCAGCACGATCTCCTCGGCGGCGAGGACGGGTTGTTGTATAAGGCGCTGAACATTTTCAAGTACCACACCTTCCGCGCTGGTGGGGCTGCACTGACCTCATTCATCATCTCCCTGATGTTTGGAGATAGGCTCATTCGCAAGCTCATCTCCCTCAAAATCGGACAACCGATTCGCACTGCGGACGAAGTTCACAAGCTCTTCGAACTCCACGGGAAAAAGGCAGGCACACCGACCATGGGTGGCATCCTCATCGTCGGGGCGCTCGTTGTTTCCACCTTGCTCTGGGCGAAGTTGGATAACCCGATGGTGTGGACAGTGCTGCTTGCAACCGTGGGCTTGGGAGCCCTGGGCTTCTGGGATGACTATCTCAAGATCAGCAAGAAAAACAGCAAAGGCGTCACTGCACGCACCAAGCTAACGTGGCAGATCGGTGTTGCTGCGATTGCAGGCGCACTCTTCGCCTACGCGGTGCCTGCCGATAGCGGCGAGAGCCTGCGTGCGCTCCACCTGCCCTTCTTTAAGGCGGCAGTGATCTCTGACATGGGCATCTTCTCCGTAGCCTTTTTTGCGCTCGTCATCGTGGGCGCTTCCAACGCAGTGAATCTGACTGATGGGCTCGATGGGCTCGCCACAGGCTGCTCGCTGACGACCTCCCTCGCTTATGCAGGCTTTGCATACATCTGCGGCAACGCACGCTATTCCGAATACCTCGATGTGCCCCACCACACCTTGGCTGCAGAGTTGCCCATCGTCGCGCTGGCACTGGCTGGAGCCTGCCTGGGATTCCTCTGGTTCAATGCTCATCCCGCCAAGATGTTCATGGGTGACACCGGGTCTCTCGCCCTCGGCGGCTGCATCGCTTCCTTGGCAATCGGGTGCAAGCAAGAGATCGTTTTGGTGGTCGTCGGCGGCGTGTTTGTGATGGAGGCGCTCAGCGTCATCCTCCAAGTCGCCAGCTTCAAACTGCGGGGCAAGCGCATCTTCCGCATGTCTCCCATCCATCACCACTTTGAGTTGGGTGGCTGGCATGAAAACCAAGTCATCGTGCGCTTTTGGGTCCTCTCACTGCTGTTCGCGCTGTTGGGGTTAGCTGTTCTCAAGATTCGATAATCCATTCTGATGTCACACTTCACAGGTCAACACTTTGCCATTCTGGGTGCTGGACGCAGCGGCTTCGGTGCTGCACGTCTCGCTCGCCTGCATGGCGCGGAGGTGACCGTCTTTGACGAAGGTGATCCACAGAAGATGGCCGCAGCCATCAGCAAGCTGGAGGTCGAAAATTTCCGGTCAGTGACCGGCGAAGCGGCGAAGCAAATGCAAGTGAAGGCGGGCGACTTTCAGCTCGTGATCGTCAGCCCAGGAATCGATGAGTCCTGGCCTCTGCCGCAAAAGTTCACCCAGGCGGGTGTCCCGCTGGTGGGTGAAACCGAGTTTGCATTTACTCTGACCCAAACGGCCTTGGTGGCAATCACCGGAACCAATGGGAAGAGCACCTGCACTGAACTGATCGCACACTTATTCAATCACTGCGGGCAACGCTCGCTGCCTTGCGGGAATCACGGAGTTTCATTGAGCGAGGTCATCGCCTCAGGAGAACCATACGATGTGCTGGCGCTGGAGGTCAGCTCCTTCCAGCTTGAGACGATTCGCACTTTCCGTGCCGGGGTGAATATCTGGCTAAACTTTGCACCTGATCACCTCGACCGCTATCCCTCCGAAGCCGCCTACTTCAGCGCCAAGGCGCGGCTCTTCATGAACTGCACCACGGATGACATCGCCATCGTGCGTGCCGGAGAGAGCGTCGCTACTGGCGCAGCAAGACGCATCACCTTCTCAGCGTTTGGCGCTGAGGCGGACTACACCTTTGCAGACGGCGTCTTCTTTCACCAGGGGCAGCGGATTGGGGACGCCAGCGGCATCCGCCTGCGTGGACGCCACAACATGGAGAACATCTTGGCGGCAATCATTGCTGGCCATGCTCACGGACTTGGCTTTGAAGAAATGCTTAGCGCAATCCAAAGCTATGAGCCTCCTGCGCATCGCTGCGAACTTGTGCGCACCTGGCAGAGCAGAGAATTTATCAACGATTCGAAGGCAACGAATTTGCACGCCCTAGAGGCCTGTATCGCGTCCTTGGACGGTCCCATTGTGTTGATTGTTGGCGGCAAGGAGAAGGGCCTCGACTACTCTGACCTTCGCACAGGAATCAAGGACCACGTCAAGGCGATGGTTTGCATCGGCGAGATCGGCCCCGCATTGGCGGCGGCATTTGGCGATCTGATTCCGTGCACCGTCGCCTCCAGCCTCGAAGCCGCCGTCAATGAGGCAGCCAGCCTCTCGCAAGCGGGAGATTCCATCGTGCTGTCTCCCGGGACCTCCTCTTTCGACATGTTCACCGGCTATGCACAGCGCGGGGAGGTTTATCGCCGCGCCGTGATGAGCCTCTCCTGAAACATCCTCCCACTCTCTCTCAAAACGCAAACACCACACACCCCAGACCACCATGAAAACGGAACCCACAGAGAAGCAGAAAAAGAAGAAGAAAGCGGATCTCCTCCGCAACCTACTCGGTGCTGAAAAGCATCGTCACCAAGTCGCCACCATCACGGAAGAAGGTGAATGGAATCAGCACGAACCGAATGGCGGCATGGCCCGCGTCTTCGTCGTCATGTTGCTGCTCCACGTCTTTTTGATCGGGGGCATCATCCTCTATGATTTCATCGGCACCGACGAAGGCGTTTCCCAGGCGTCCCACAGCATCGTTAGCGCGGCTACGACCAGCGCTGCCGCTGTGGCCCCGATCGCAAGCTCCGTCAACGTCACTCCAGCCCCAACTGGCGAATGGGAGATGTACGAAGTGAAGTCCGGTGACTCCCTGCCGAATATCGCCGCGAAACTCGGCGTTGATGAGTCCGCCTTGGTGAAGCTGAACGCCCTTGACGGTAGCGTCTCCCTTCAGCCGCATTCGTGGCTGCGGGTGCCAAACGAAAAGATCGCCGAACCCGCAAAGATGGCGACGATTGCCGCGCTTCCACCGCTGAGCGCCAGTGCTCCCGCAATCCCTGCAGCCCCCGCTGCCCCCGCTGCCCCCGCTGCTCCCGTCGAGGAGGCCACACCGGCTGCGCCAGCGCCAGAGGGCTTTAAGCCGATGGATGCGTCCCTGCCTGATGTAGCTGCGCTTTCCGCAGCCGCCGATGCTGTGGATCAGCCACCCGTGGCACCCCAGCCAACGGCAACTCCGCTGACGGTCGATACCCCACCGCCAGCGCCGGTTGTTGAGAAAAAAGTCGCCGTGGAATCGCCGGTGCCGCGCGCCACAGCGGTGCCAAAGCCAGCACCAGTGCCACCACCAAGCGTAGCTGCACGCAAGCCCGAACCGGCTCCTGCCCCCAAAACGGAACCAGCTGCAGTTCGCAAGCCAGATGCAACACCAAGCAAGAGCCGCAGCCACACCGTATCGAAGGGCGACACGCTCTACTCGATGTCCCGCAAGTACGGCGTGAGTGTGAGCGCCATTCAAAAGGCGAACAATATTAAGGATCCAACTTCCGTCCGTGAAGGAGCGAAGCTGATCATCCCTGCGCTGTAAGGTCCTCCAGATTGTCACAGTCAGGCCCATTCAGAACTAATCTTGTCGTATGGCACGCCGTAGCTCATTCTTCCTGTTGTTGTCTGTTACCCTGCTGGTGATCCTGGGGTTCACCATGCTGGCGAGCACATGCTACTTCATGGAGAAGGGCGGCGGCGAGGGCTACTTCAACCTGCGCAAGCAGGCACTCTGGCTGGTGGTCGGCTTTGGGTGCATGCTTGGGCTGGCTTGGACGGATTACAACAACCTGGCAAAACACTGGAAATATGCGTTCGGCGCAGGGTTGGTGGTGCTCCTACTGTGTCTCATTCCGGGCATCGGTCTGGATGTGAATGGTGCCCGTCGCTGGATGGGGGGACGCTTCCCTGGCATCGGTGATGTCCGCATTCAACCGTCTGAATTTGCGAAGATTTTGCTGCTGATTGCGCTCAGCGCTTGGTATGCGTTGCCAGGCGTCGATGCCCGCACGACGCGGAAGGGGTTCCTCATTCCTGCTGCAATGTTGGGTTCTTTTGTGCTGAGCATTGGATTGGAGGAGGACCTTGGAAATGGTTCTCTCACCGCCTTGCTCGGCATCAGCATCATGTTCGTCGCTGGTGTGCGGATGCTGTGGCTATCCTTAATGGGCACGGGTGCAGCGATGCTGCTAGCAGCAGGGATCGCCTACTTTCCGAACCGCTTTGAGCGTGTCTGGATCCTCACTGATTTGGAAAAATACAAAGATGGTCTTGGACTTCAGCAGTGGATCTCCCTTCTCGCCTTTGGTTCCGGCGGGATTCCGGGACGCCACCTGGGGGAGGGCCGCATGAAGCTCAGCTATCTGCCAGAGGCTCACACGGACTTTATCTTCCCGATGGTGGGGGAGGAGCTGGGCCTTTGGGGAACGGCGGGTACGGTGATGCTTTTTGCCATGATCGTCGTTGCCGGAATGTGCATTGCCGCCTACGCGCCCAATCGATTTGGTAAACTTCTGGGCTTTGGCCTGACCATGCTGCTGGGCTGCGAAGCCCTTTTAAACATGGGCGTCACCACCGCCCTACTGCCAAACAAAGGTTTGCCGTTGCCGTTTGTGAGTTACGGGGGATCGAGTCTGCTTGCGGCCTTCATCGTCATCGGTATTCTCGTCAGCATCCATCGGCAAGGTGTGCACATTACGCGGGGACAGCTCCCGGTGATCCGGCGCAATTGTCGCTGGACACCCCAGATCTGACCTTCCGTGAAACCAGCCAAATCCAAGCCTGTCAAAGTCCTCATCGCCTGCGGGGGAACGGGTGGCCATCTGTATCCAGGCATCGCTGTCGCAGAGGTGCTCACGTCACAGGGTCACGACGTCACTTTGCTCATCAGCGAGAAGAAAATTGACTCGCTGGCGGCCTCGGCACACAAAAATCTGCGGTTCGAGCAGATGCCCTTCGTCGCCATGCCCCGACCCTGGTCGCCGAAGATGTTCGGATTTCTCCGTGCCCTTTGGGCAGGGCGGAACAGATGTCGGCAAATGATCCGCGACAAAAAGATCGACGTCGTTCTGGGGATGGGTGGATTTACATCCTTCGCCCCTCTCTGGGCGGGGAGGCTGGAAAAGTGCCGCACCTTCATTCACGAGTCCAATGCCATCCCAGGAAAGGCGAACAAGCTCAACGCCAGATACAGCGATACCGTCCTCTGCGGTCTGGAGGCCTGCTGCCAGCACTTTCCCAAGCACGCCGATGTCCGCACCATCGGCACTCCGGTCCGCTCAGTTATGCGCACGACCTCCAAGGAGAGTCCGCACGAATTCTTCAAGTTGGCCAAGGACAAAAAGACACTGCTGATCATGGGCGGCAGCCAAGGCGCACGCGGGGTCAATCGTGTGGTCGGATTAGCACTCGACGAGTTTGAAAAGCTGGGCATCCAGGTGCTGCACATCGCCGGCCCTGCCGATTACGAAGAGGTGCGGGATGTCTATGCAAAGCACCCCATGCTGCCGCAACACGTCGCTGCCTTTTGCCACCGGATGGATCTTGCTTACCGGATTGCGGACCTTGCCGTTGCGCGTGCCGGAGCGTCCTCGCTCTCCGAATTGGGTCTGTTTGGTGTCCCCAGCCTCCTCGTGCCTTACCCATTCGCAGCGGAAGATCACCAGACACGCAATGCGGAGATTTTCGATAAAGCCGGAGCTGCCCGGATGATCAAAGAATCCGACATCAATGCGACGGTGCTGACGGACGCCGTCCGCGAATTGCTCGTCACCAAGCCGAAAAAAGCGGATGCCATGCGTGTCGCGGCAAAAAAACTCGCCGTGCCAAACTCGGCGGAACGCATCGCTAAATTGCTCGTCTCGGCAAAATAACTTAGCCGACCAAACCAGTCGCCCGTTTCACCTCATCGGCCAAATGACGAGCCAGCTCCAGCGGCTCGCTGGGGAGTGCCTTGTGGCTCAATTCGAGGGGTGCGGCGGTGAGATCTGTCTCCGAAAAGACGCGCACGGCCATGTGCAGGCGATTTTCAGCGATCCAAGTGTGGGCACCGACGGGAGTCTGGCAGCCCGCACCTAGAAGTCGCAGGAATTCACGCTCCGCAGTGACACGGACTTCCGTCTCCACGTGATTCAGGCATTGCAAAATGGCCTGCACCTCTGACGCGTCAGCAAGGGTCTCGATGGCGATGGCACCCTGCCCTGCTGCGGGGAGGAATTCTTTCGGGTCGAGAACCAGTGCGTGCAGCGTGATCTCGTCCCCAAGATGAATGCGGCTCAGTGACGCATTGAGCAGGCCTAGTCTCACCAAGCCAGCCGCAGCCAGAAGAACCGCGTCGAGAGCGTCCTCTCCGAGCACCTTCTTCACGCGAGTGGGCACATTGCCACGGATTTGCACAATCTGGAGATCTGGCCGCAGCCAGAGCAATTGCCGCGCACGGCGGACGCTGCTAGTCCCGACTCGCGCCCCTTGTGGCAGTGTGGCCAGAGTAGCGGGTGATGCCGTGATGAGCACGTCTTCAATGGCAGCGCGGGGGAGGATGGCGGCGAGTTTGAACTGCTTTCCAAGGTCCGAGGGCACGTCTTTCAGGGAATGCACGGCGGCGTGTACTTGGCCGGACTCCAGGGCGACTTCCAGTTCCTTGATGAAGATGCCTTTGTCCACATGCACCCCTTCTGCGGTGCTAAACTGATCAAACCGTAGATCGGTGCGCTTATCACCCATGGTGTGGATGATCTGACGCTGAATATCCAGGTGCGGGTGCGCGGTTTGCAGTGCCTCTGTGACCATGGTGGTCTGTTTCAGTGCGAGCTCGCTGCCGCGCGTGCCCAGGACGATGGTATCGATGCTCATGTCGTGCTATACTCCGTAGCGGTTCCGCCTGTCGTTGGCGGTGGGAGGTTGGGGGTGAAGCCAAATTTGGCCAGTTGCTCTTCGATGATTTGCTCGCAGGCGGCCAGCGCGCGCTGGCGCTCGCGTCGGCCATCGTCAGCGATGGCTTGCAGGGCATCAATATCGTAAAGATAGACGCCTTCGATCTTGTTCACCTCAGGATCAACGTCCCGCGGTACCGCGATATCGATCACCAGCATGGGCTCCCAGCGGCGCTGGCGCATGACGCGATCCAGCAACTCTGGTTTGATGATGAAGTGGGGTGCAGAGGTGGATGAAATGATGACGTCGGCTTCGTGGAGGGCGTCTTCCCATTCGTCAAACCGCATCGCCCGCCCGCCCATCTCTTTTGCCAATTCCTCAGCGCGTTCATAGGAACGGTTGGAGACGATGATGCTCTGCGCGCCTCGTGAAAGGAGGCTCTGCGCGCAGGTGCGGCTCATTTCCCCGGCACCGACCAGCATGACGCGACACTGCTTTAGATCGAAGACTTTTTCAGCAAGATCGACTGCCACGGAGCCTACCGAAGTGGACCCGCGCTGGATGGACGTATCATTGCGCACTCGTTTGCCGACGGTGAAAGCCTGCTGGAAGAGCTTATTGAGCGTCCGCCCCGTCGTCGCCGCCGCGAGGGCCCGCTGGTAAGCCGCCTTCACCTGGCCAAAAATTTCCGTCTCGCCTAGCACCATGGAGTCCAGACCGCTGACGACACGAAAGAGGTGCCGTGCCGCTTCATCGTTGGCTAGGCGGTAAAAAGCCAGCGATTCCAGATGCGCATCCTCCAGACTGAACTGCCCAGCCAGGAAGCTCCGCAGTGCGTCGTGGCCCTCGCGAGAGTCTGCCAGTTCGTGAGTGGCGTAGAGTTCGACTCGATTGCAGGTGGACAGCACGAGGCTCTCTTTGAATCCCGGCAATGCGTAGATCTGCGAAGCGGCGGCATTGGCGTGGTCTTCGGGAAAGGCGAGGCGCTCCCGCATCTCCACCGGTGTGGTGCGATGATTCAGGCCCAGACAGACGAGGTGGCTACCAGGCGGGATGATGGCAGTGGCTCTATCCATGAGTGACAATCCAGAGCGAGAAGAAAGGAATCGCAAACCCTGCCGCAGCTAGCCAGGCCGTTTGACGCGGTGAAGTGACATGCCGCCACATGAGCAGGCTAATGAGCGCGTAGAGCCCCCATACGATCCAGGCCATAATGATTTTGGGATTTGAGACCTCTATTTTCAAAGCAAATGAGATGCCCAACCCGACGCTGAGAAGCAGGAGTCCAATCAGCACTAGCCGTTGAATCGCCCTGGCGAGCCCGCTGATCGGTGGCAGTTGGTAGAAGAGCCCGCTGATTTGGTGCCTCTTCAAGAGACGTTCCTGGAGCAAGTACATCACCCCTGTCACGCAGGCCAGTGCAAAGGCCGCGTAGGCGATGAGGGAAACGGCGGCGTGCAATTCCAGCAGCGCATTGATCGGACGTTCTGGGCGTTCCGAACTGCCAGCAGGGATGACTTGGGCCAATACCAGCAGCATCGCGACCAGCGGCGAGGTAAAAACGCCCAACAGGGACAAACGGAAGGCTGGCCCGACCAGTAGATACATCATCACGATGCACCAGCCGATGAAAATGAGCACCTCAGACATCGTCGTCAGTGGGCAGCGCCCGTTCGCCTGTCCGCGGAGGTAGAGGAAGCCAGTCAGCAGTAGAAACGCCAGGGTCAGCGGCAACCAGTGCAGGC
>CAZCAL010000040.1:0-17290 GCA_964496625.1 uncultured Verrucomicrobiaceae bacterium
GACACGATTGCTTAGGCATTCAATGCCGCTAAAATGGTGCAAGTGCGTCTTCGTCGGCATCTCCAGCGCCGATGTGCGCGCGCCGATCAACGTCAATCAGCCCATCTATGTCGAGAAGTCACTCATCGGCAGCCCCTCCGGCACCACACTTTCGCAGCAGGATCTACAGGTGCTGATGGACATGCCCGCGTCTGGCAAGCGAATGCTGGGTGAACTGTTTGCCCGCCGTTACCGCCTCGGTCAAATCAGCGAAGCTTACGATGCGCCTCAAGGTGGCGCGGGGATTGATTGTTGATGCCTGATTCATGGCGGGTCGATGCCGTGATCATAACCTATCACTGGTGTAGGAATAGGCGCAGCGACGAAGCGGGCGAGCGCATGGCGGATGCGATCGTGCAGCGAATGCGATGCGTTGGACAGTAGGTGGATGAGTTTCATGGTGTTCTTTGGTGAGCGTGGCGACATCGTGTTTTATTTCTGCACGCGATGGCGCTGTTGAACTGAGGGTTACTTGATCAGGCGTAGATTGCCAGGGTAGCGGAGCAGCCAGCCTTGCTGGGCTTTAACGGCCCCGATGACGACAAGCATGAGCATCGCGAAGCTCATCAGTGAAGTGATGATGCTGACGATGCCAGCGATGGAAGCAGAGCCGAGCAGGCCCGAGATGAAACCGAGCGGGAACATGACGATCAAAAGCGTGATTCCCATGTTGAGCGCTTCCTTGCCGTGGGCATTCACCGCGGGACTTTCCTTGCGCTTCCACGGCCAGATGATGAGCGGGAAAAGATGGGCAAGGAGAACAAAGGTTTTCTCCTGGTCAGCGGACATGCTGCCGCCACCGAAGGCGGGTGCGGATTCGATGCGGATGGGGAGACGGTTGCTGGGATCGAGAGTGACGGAGTTCATGGTCGTGTTGTTGATGATTGTTTGAGTCTTGGTCACTGGCGATCAGTGACGCGACCATCATGAACTCGTTTCCCAAACTTGGGTATGGGACGAAGGGTCTACGACTTTGGTCGGATAAGTAATTGCGCGGCTCTCGAACTTCCGTGGCTGCTTTCTGCGCAATCCGACTTTCGTCTGATGCTACTTCCGCTTCCGGAATGGATATAGGAACTGGTCCAGGTAGCCCTGGGGTACGGGATGGCCGCCAATGCCATAGCCTTCAGGCCAGCGGTCTTCCGGCATGTGGTGTGTGCCGAAGATCTTGTCGAAGAATGGAAAATGAATCGCGAAGTTCACGTCGATCGCCTCCCTCTCGATCCCGTGATGCCAGTGATGGAAGCGTGGTGTGACCAGCAATCTCTCCATCCATCGTAGCTTCCAGCCGAGATTCGCATGCACAAACGTGGACCACACATAGACCATGAAGATGTAGATGTTCACAGCGGTGGAGTGGAAGCCCAGCAGCATCATCGGCATCACCGTGGTGCCGCGGAGCACCAGAATTTCCAGGAAGTGCATGCGTGCACCGGCGATCCAGTCCATCGCCTTCGCCGAGTGATGCACTGCGTGAAAACGCCAGAGAAACGGAATGCGATGGAAGGCGCGATGCACCCAGTATTGCACGAGGTCGGTGAAGAACATGATGGCCAGCACCTGCACAAAGAGTGGCAGCGATGCTACCCATGAGCGGAAGCCGTTCCACGGCGTCGCAGCAAAAATCATGCGCGCCGGGCCAAAGCTGAGCCAGGTGATGATCTGCACCAGCATGCTGCTCACCAGGTAATAGAATAAATCTTCGCGCCATTCGGTGCGGAATAGCGGCTGCTCTGCCCGCTTGGGGAACATCGTCTCCAGCGGGATGAAAAGCAGACCCGTGAAGAGGACGTTCAGCACAAAGAAGTCTAGGCCGAAGTAGAGCGGCGTGTAGTCCTCCGCTGCGGGTTCTGCGAGACAGCCCCCCAGTGCAGACGCCAGTAGTGTGGTGATCAGGCCTGCGGTGCCCAAGATCTTAGCATTCCGCAGTATTAGGCTGAGGATCGAGCTGCTAAAGGCAATGAAGAGCAGGCCGAAGAGCACCAGACGATACCACCCCTGGTTCTGCATCGGCGTCAACTCAGCCATGCTAAAGATGCCGGGAAATCGTAACACGAGCACCAGCGCCAGCGACGCGACGCCGAGAACCAAGCCAATGACACCGCTGATCCAGCCGCTGCCGAATCGTCGAAGATTCGGTGCGGCTTCAAGTTCGGCACGGATCGCGAGACGGGATTTCTGAACGAGTTTCATGGCAGGACAAAAGTGGATTAGACGCCGCACTCGATGCTGAGCACTCGCTCCAGCGCGCCGTTGCGCAGCTTATACACTTCCATCCCTCCGCCCTCGTAATAGGCCGTGCGGACGAGGACTTCGAGTGTACTATCGCCATCAAGGTCGAGCACTGCGGCGATCTCATAGGTGTTGGGAGCGGCGTTTTCGTCGCCCTTTGGATACACCTCGCCGTTGACGATCAGTGTCTTCACCTCGTCTCCGTCAATGCGGCGGAGGGTTATGAGCGAATAGTCGCCAGCCCGTGCCGTCATGAGTTCCTCGATCTTCGTGTAGTGTGTCGCTGTGGTGAGCACCTCTTCCTTGCCGTCACCATCAAGATCGACGCGAAGCAATTGAGTGATCTTTACCTTCGCCTGTGCGATGCCTTTGGTGGCCAGCACGTCACTGATGGCTTTCACATACACCTCCTGGGTTGGATCCGTGGCACGCGCCTTGCGCGGCGTTGGATTCCACGGTGCACTGACGCCGACGGCGTGATTGCGCTCGTCTGGATCGAGTTCGGGCGTAATCGCCTGTAGCCAGACATCGGGGCACACGTCGGCGTCGGGGGACGCTTTGCCGCCGGTGACGCTGGGATTTTCTGTGGTGGGTGTGAAGACGCGATACTTTGTCTTCGCACCAGTCAGGCGCTTGCCCGCTGTCTCGCTGGTGAGCCACTGCCCCTGCTCATGGCCGCCGATGACGTAACGCCAGGGAAGTTCGATGAACGTGGCGAGAGCGGGGCTGTCTTCGCCATGGACGATGCCTGCGAGGCAAAGGCAGATTGATGAGAGAAGTCTTGATTTCATAGTGCGGCTGGAACGTTGAGATGGTGCGGCTTCAGTCATTGCCCGGCATGTCTTTCGCATCGACGACCGTGCCGTTACCTCCGGCATCGAATCGTATGGTCACCAGTTCGCTGTAGCCGTCGCCATCGGATCCGTCGCTCCAGTCCGTGAAGTATCTGACCACGAGCGTGTTCGAGTCCTGCCAGTGATCAGCGTCGATAAAGGTCTCGTGCTCGGCAAACTTATTCTCACGCATGGTCTTCCGCTCAGTTGCGTGAATCTCCGGAATCGTGAGTGGCAGCCAGGCTCCGTCCTTGAGTTCGAACACCTGAGTATGCGAGAAGTGCGCGTCGTCGCCAATGCGCAACGCAAGTTTGTCGCACTCGGGGTTCCACACTACCCACACGGGTGTCAGGCTCACCTCCTTAGAGTTCTTGCCGAAAAGAACGGCGGGCTTAGATTCATGGGCGGTGCTTTGCACGGTCACTCGCGTGGTTTTGCCGCCGTCGCGCGTGAACGTTAGCTTCCACTGCTCGTCCAGTGACTCATGGTCCTCACCCTCACGGCCTCCGCCGGGAAGCATGGAGCGCAGCGAGCGGCCGGACTTGAATTCCCAGTTCCCACCCATGCGAATGTCGTCAAGCAGCCAACGTTCGCCGTGTTGCTTGAAGATCAGTGTGTCGCTCCAAGTCACTGGCTTCTGATTCGGTTCCACATGCTGCTGCTTTAGTTTCACCAAAGGATCGATCGTGGGTGCGACGATCACCTTCTCAATCTCCCAGCTGGTCGCACCCTCAAACATGCTGCTGAACAGATCACCTTCGATCCACATTGGCTTGTCGTCGGGATGCTTGAGCATCAATTGCTTCTGAATCGCGTCCGCGCGTTCAAAGATCGACTTGAGTTCTGGTGTGATGAGCGGGGACAGCCGCCGCAACTGCTCAGTGGACGGCAGGCCCGCGATGGGTTCTCGATGCACCTCAGTGCAGAAGGTGGTCGCTGCAGCACGGACGGCCGAGGCTTGGTGGTCGAGTTTGAGGCGGTCATTTTCGAGGGAATTCGTGTTGTCAGGTTGCGCGGCCTGACTGGTGGTGATGAAGAAAGCGAGAGGCAGGGTGAGTCTCATGGCGATGGGAGAAGATGACCGAATCTAAGGTGGTTTGTGGAATCTAGGTATCGGACGAAAGGCGGATAAGGCTCAGAAAAAAACAAACCGAGGAAATAAAGATTTTTGGCGCACTTGCCGTTGCTCAACTCTAAAGCGCATATCACTGCGCTGAAGACGGAATAGGATGCGATGCGGATGCAGGGTGGGATGGCTTTGCTGGCTGCGGAACGCCTTGTGGTTGGGCGGGCTCAGATGTGCGATGTGAGCGTGGGCCTGATATTGTGCAGGTGACGGCGGGCTATCTTGATTTGAATCCTGTCCGTGCGGGCTGGAGGCTGGTGCTGAGGACTATTGGTGGAGTGGTTGGCGAGCGGTTCTGGGAGCGGACTGGGGTGTGATCGCGGGCTTCTGCGATGTGATGGGGTGAAGGATTGGCCGTCACGGGTGAAGGATTTTACTCTGGGATGTTGGCAGAGCGTCGAAAGGGGATGGGTATGCTAAATGAGGGTCTCCCATCGGCGAAGGTGAGAGACAGACTCTGGTGGTTGGGATTCCTGAGTTTGCTCGGAGCTTGGAGATTGGTGAGGTTCACGAGGAGGGGGCTGAATTAGGCCTGGGCAAAGTCGCCGAGTGTGGGTGGGTTTTATGCATGGCGTGACTCTGCGGATGATTATCTGGAACGAGTCTTAATATCCCTTGCATCAGAGGGTTCGTTATTCCCTTTCTCTCTGGAGGATGATGCATTGTACTTCCAATCCGCCATCAGCGTCGCTTCACCATTTGTGATGAGGGATGTGTTGAGAAGGGTGGGACCCCTAATTTCTTTGAAGCGCTTTTGAATCGCGGTTGAGGGGACGAAGTAATCTCCCTGATTCCTGCTGTGGTGGCGTTTTTTTATTAGCTTGGCGAAATCGGCTGTGTAACAATGCCCTCATGAACTGGCGAATGATGACTCCTGTATTGGCAGCGGTGGCGGCGCTCGGTGTGGCTTTGGCTGCACCGACGAAGGCGACTCGTAAGATCTTGTTTTTTTCCAAATCCAGCGGCTACGAGCACGCAGTGATTTCGTGGAAAAACGGTCAACCTAGCTATGCTGAAAAGATCTTGCAGGAATTGGGCGAAAAGAATGGCTGGGAGTTCACCTTCTCCAAAGATGGGTCCAAATTTAGCAAGGAGTACTTGGCGCAGTTTGATGCGCTTTTCTTCTACACGACGGGGAATCTCATGGAGGCCGGCACCGATGGCCAGCCGCCGATGTCTGCCGAGGGCAAGCAGGCGCTCTTCGACTTTGTGCGCAGTGGCAAGGGCTTTGTCGGAACGCATTCCGCCAGCGATACCTTCCATACTGCAAATGAGGCACTGAAGGGGCCTGATCGCTATCTGAATCATGGCGAAAAGGCTGATGCTTATGTCCGGTTCCTCGGCGGTGAATTCATCAAGCATGGGGCACAGCAGGAAGCAAAAAACACGGTGGTTGATCCAAAGTTTCCTGGTTTTGAAAAGGTCGGAGCGGAGTTTAGCTTCCCTGAGGAGTGGTATTCTCTGAAGGATTTTAGCCCCGACCTCCATGTGTTGACGGTGATCGATGCGCCCTCCATGAAGGGTGACGAATATGCCCGTCCAGCTTATCCGAGCACATGGGCCCGTAAGGAGGGTGACGGTCGTGTGTTTTACACTGCGATGGGCCATCGTGAGGACGTGTGGACCAATCCTATTTTCCAGGACATCCTGGTTGGTGGGGTGAAGTGGGCCTTGGGTGACGTGCAGGCAGAAGTGCCAGCGAACCTTGAAGCAGCTGCCCCTGGGGCGATGACGAATCCTCCGTACGTAGAGCCAAAACCAAAACCAGAGAAGCCTAAAGCTGCGGCCAAATAGTCGCGGTGAGGCGTTCGATACTTTGAAATGAAGGTTATCCGATTTGATGAGCCGGGCTACGAGGTTGCACTGGCTGCGCTAGACCGACGCGCAGAGGCGTCCGCAGCGGTGCGCGAAGTGGTGACAGGGGTCGTGGATGCGATCCGTGAGCGCGGCGATGCGGCACTACTGGAGTTCACTGCGAAGTTCGATGGTGTGCAATTGACGCCGACGGATCTGCGTGTTTCGGAGGAGGATATCGCGGAGGCTTGGGCCGCCGCAGCGGTCACGCCGACTGAGCCTGGGGCGATGTCGGTAAAGGATGCGCTGGAGGCTTCGCAGCGAAACGTCTTTGAGTTTGCGCGGCGCAGTTTGCGGCAGGATTGGTCCATGACCAATGAGCAGGGCGCTGAGGTGGGCGAGGTGTTTCATCCTTTCGAGCGCGTGGGCATTTATGTGCCAGGTGGAACCGCTCCGTTGGTTTCTACTTCGCTGATGACGGTGACGCTTGCTGCCGCTGCGGGGGTGCCGGAAATCGTGGTGTGCACACCCTGTGGCCGTGATGGCAAGGTCAATGCAGCGCTTTTGGCTGCGCTGAAGTTGGCGGGTGCCACGGAGGTTTACAAAGTGGGTGGTGCGCAAGCGATTGCTGCGATGGCTTTTGGGACGGCGACGATTCGTCCGGTGGCGAAGATCTTTGGCCCTGGCAATAGCTACGTTGTTGAGGCCAAGCGACAGACTTTCGGTGTGGTGTCGATTGATCTGTTGCCAGGCCCGAGTGAGGTAATGATTTTAGCAGATCGTTCCGGCGATCCTCGCATGTTAGCTGCGGATGTATTGGCGCAGGCGGAGCATGGCAAGGACAGTCAGGCGGGATTCGTGACGAATGATGCCTCGTTGCTGGATGCGGTGATTGCGGAGGTGGATCGTCAGGCAGAAACGCTGAGTCGCCAAGCGATGCTGCGTCCAGTGCTTGAGAAGGGCGTATTCTTCATCCTGGTGCCGTCGATGTCAGCGGGTGCTGATTTGGTGAATGCGTATGCGCCGGAGCATCTGTGCCTCGTGGTTGAAGACGAGGCTGCGATTTTGCCAAGAATCCGCACTGCGGGTGCCATCTTCCTGGGTAATAGCTCGCCCGTTGCGGTGGGAGACTTTTTGGCGGGGCCAAGCCATACGCTTCCGACGGGTGGGGCAGGGAAGTCTTTTCCAGGGCTCACGGCGGACATGTTTCAGCGCCGCACCAGCATCATCCGCCTGAACAAGGAGAGTTGCACCAAGTCAGAGCCGATCGTCCGCGCCTTCGCTGTGATGGAGGGTCTGGATGCCCATGGGAATTCGGTCCGGGTTCGCGTGGACTGACTCTCGGGCAGGTTGGCAAAAAAGACGGTGTTTATGGCCTCCGCCGCCCAGCTAAATAGGTTGCGGGGCTGGTAGTTTGGCGTTTTGTTGTCGCAGTTGAACCCTTGACGCTCGTATTCGAATTTTATGCTCACTCTTTCTCGACAGAATTGGATGTGCCGACTCGGCGCGGCTTTCGCGCTCCTAGCTGGGTGCCAGACATCGTTGCATGCCGAAGGAAGTTCCGCCGGAGTGCAGGAGTTTGATCCGCAGGCCTTCCCTGGCTACGTCGTCGATGATGTGGTGGTTCCGGTGCCAAGCGAGGTTTTCTCCGTGCTGGATAAGTTGGGCGAACCGAACTGGCGCCAAGAGATTCGCAAGTTGGAGATGCCCAGCACTGGGGATCGGACGCTGCTCGCCCTGATGTTTGGAACTGTGGTTGCAGAGGGGTTTGTGGCGGTGCAAGCGGAGGACCGCCAGTCCGTGCAGGACATCGGTCGTGAGGTCATCAATTTGTCAAAGAACCTAGGCCTCAGCAAATCAGTATTGCCTCACGCCCAGGCCATACTAGATGCTGCGGATCGGGATGATTGGTCGTCTATTCGCAAGGAGTTTGATCGCACCCAAAAGACGGTGCAGGATCAAATGGAAAAAATGAAGGATGCGGATCTGTCACAGTGCGTGAGCCTCGGTGGCTGGTTGCGCGGGACGACTACGGTGACGTCGATCATCACCAAGTCTTTCTCCGCTGATCGGGCGGAGCTTTTGAATCAACCCATGCTGGTTGAGCACTTCATCGCTGCGATTTCCAAAATGCCTGAGGGCACCCGCAAACACGGTCAGATAGTGAAGATCTTGGCCGGTCTCAGGGATGTGTTGGCTCGAATGGAGTCCGCAGTCGATGGCTTCAGCCATGAGTCAGTGGAAAAAATCGGTGGTGTTTGCGGTTCTCTTCTCACGGAGATTCGCACGGGTAAGTGACTGGCTGCAACTCCGCTGTTTCCTTCTATTTTTCCCCCGAGGTCCTGCACGATGAATCTGAATCTAACCTTCCGTCGGCGATCCCTTTTGGCATCTGCTTGCGCTTTAGCCTTGGCAATGGTCGGGCCGGCCACTGCCACGGTGGATGACGCCCACTCCTTCGCAATGGAGGCCGCACAGTCGTTCGTCGATCAGGGCTTCATTGTCCGGGAAGACTACTGGAACGGAGAGGTTAAGAGCGGCGTAAAGCTCATGGTGCGCCACCAGCTTTTCAAGGGCAACGAGTACGCCTTTTGGCTAGGCACTGCGAATGACGGTGTCGATCTCGAACTGAAGATCTACGATGACAAAGGCAAGTCGATCGAGATGGATCGCAAGGTGGACAAGAACAGCATGTATGCCTCCGTTCGCGTCAACCCGCCGAAAACCGGGACCTACACGCTGGTGTTCTCATTGAAGAGTCATACTGAAAAGAGTGTATTTTGGGCGCTAGCCTACGGCTACCGTTAAAACTCCCGGGATGGACCCCGAATCAACTCCTGCGATCTTGCATGCCCGACTGCGGCATAGCTGGATCTGCTTGTTGCGGCTGTAGCCGCCTGCTTTTCCATTCCAACCATTTTACGATCATGCCGGTCGAAACACTCACTTACGAAACACCGCAATTTCTGCACAGCCTCCTCGGCAATGACATCGGGTCATTGAAACGCCTGGAGGAGGCCTTCAACGTCAAAGCAACCAGCCGCGAAGGATGGGTGCGTCTCGAAGGGGATGCACCCCACATTCAGGCTGCCCGCGACGCGCTGTCACAGCTGGAGAAAGTTCGCCGTCAAGGGGGCGATATCACCCCCGAAATGGTCCGTTTGGTGTCGCAGAGCATCAGCGAAACGATGACGGGGGACGGAGCCGAACCTGCCTCGAAAATCCTGTCGCTAAAGCGCCAGGGCAGCGCGCGCCGTCCTGGTGTGATGGCCAAGACGCGAGGCCAGATTGATTACCTGCAGGCCATGCAAGATCACGAAGTGGTCTTCGGGATTGGTCCCGCAGGAACGGGAAAGACCTTCTTGGCAATGGCCCATGGGCTCCATCTATTGAGAGAAAAAATCGTTCAGCGCCTCGTTCTCACCCGCCCCGCTGTTGAGGCCGGCGAAGCACTGGGGTTCCTGCCCGGCGATTTGAAAGAGAAGATTTTCCCGTATCTTCGGCCACTCTACGACGCCCTCTACGATATGGTGGACCCTGATGAGGCTGAGCGGTTGATTGAGCGGGGCAGCATCGAGATCGCCCCTCTGGCCTACATGCGCGGGAGGACATTGAAAAATGCCTTCATCATTCTCGACGAGGCTCAAAACACCACGACCGAGCAAATGCTCATGTTCCTGACTCGGCTCGGTGAAGGCGCACGTTGCGTCGTCACTGGGGACCCATCGCAGATCGATCTTCGGCGTGGAGTCGCCTCGGGGCTGAAGGAGGCTTTGACCGTATTGGACGGTGTCCAAGGCGTGCAGTTTGTCCGGTTCGCGCCCCAGGATGTGGTGCGACTTGAGGTGGTGCAAAGGATCATTCTGGCTTACCAAAACCATAGAAATGGTAAAAAATCAGGATTTCCAGAGGGTATTTCAGCCCCTGGCGACGGCAATGAAGCTTGTTCGCCAGGCAATTAATGCTAGGCTGGTCGTCACGGGACGGTTCCCGATTCTGAAGATAAAGCGATGTTTGAATCACTGCGCAGGGCAAAATTGCAAAGGCAGGGTTTCTCCTGTGGGAAGACCCGCCGGAAGCACCAGGAGGGTGACTGGCTCGACGAAATGCGCACGCATCCGGCGGTGACCGTTGCTCTGTATGCAGGTTTTTTTCTGCTGATTGGCTTCTTCATGCGCCTCGGCGCGTCTGTCACGGCAGGCTTGGCGCAGCCGGGGATCGTCGCCTTTTCTTGCGCCGGCACCCTGGTGGTGGCAATGATCGTCCACCTGCGGGTAGGCTTAAAGGAGTTGGTATCAGACAACCGCGCTCTGGCATTGGTTTTGGGAACGCTGGCGCTCCATTTGGGGATGCAGGTTGCGCTTCAGGAGTTCGGTGTGCGTGAGGGGTGGGATAATATTCTGCTGATCCTGGGGGTGCCTCTGGGCTTTGCTGCTCTGGTGCTCTCCATCATGTTGGGCACCAAAGTGGGGCTTTTTGGGGCGATTTACGCGACGTTGATCGGTGTGCCAGTCTTTGTCACCGTCACACCGCTAAACTATTTGGCTTGCTCCGCTCTCATTGGATTTCTTGCCGTTGCGCTCACACGCCGGGTTCGCAGGCGCAATCGAGTTTTCATTGCAGGATTCTACATCGGTCTGGCTGCGGCGGCATATTCGGTATTGCTTCACTTTGGATCCAACAGTGCCGAGGGCCAAACTTGGACGCGGATGGCTGGAGTTCCGTTCGCCATTGGGATGCTCACCGGAATGGTGACAGGGGGATTCTTGCCGATGCTGGAGAGCCTTTTTGGGGTGACGACGGACATCTCCTGGTTGGAACTCGCTGACCTGAACCACCCGTTGATGAAGCGCCTGAGTATGGAGGCTCCAGGAACTTACCACCACAGTCTCATGGTGGCGAGTCTGTCGGAGGCTGCGGCCGAATCGATCGGTGCCAATCCGACGATGTGCCGTGTTTCATCGTATTTTCATGATATCGGCAAACTAGCGAAGCCAGAGTACTTCATTGAAAACATGGACCCGGATAGCAATCCTCATGACGACCTCACGGCGCGCATGAGTGCTCTGGTGTTGATAGCGCATGTGAAAGACGGTGTGGATCTGGCCATCAAACACAACCTGAATTGTCGGATCATTGATGTCATCGAGCAGCATCATGGCACCTCGCTGGTTTGGTATTTTTACCGTCGCGCACTGGATCAACGTGCGGAGGCGCTTCGCCTGCTGGAGGAAACGAAGGGCAAGGAAGACGATGTTCCGCAAGTCACCGAAGAGGTCTTCCGTTATCCAGGGCCTCGGCCGCAGTTCAAAGAGAGCGCCATTATCTCCTTGGCTGATTCTGTGGAAAGTGCCTCGCGCACGCTGGAAAAGCCAAATGCCTCGCGCATCGAAACCTTGGTCGATGAGATCGTCCATGCGCGGATGCTCGATGGGCAACTCAATGAGTGTGATCTTACCATCGCCGAGCTAGCGAGAGTTAAGGCTAGCTTCTGCAAGACGCTTCTGAGCATGATGCACAGTCGCATCAAATATGCCCGCGCTGGAGAATCGATGAACGCGGGCACCAAGCAAGAAGCGCAGGCATCCCGCACCGCTGTGGGCGCGGAGATCGTCGAAGGACATTTTCCCCAAGGACCTAGTGATGGCGGTGGACGCAAACGTCCCAATCGCAACAAGCCCGCCTCTGCCGCTTAGCCTGTGAGCCTGCCGAAAATCAAGCTTTACTCCCGGTTCAAGAGCGCGGAGATCGATCTGAAGACATTGCGGAAGGTCTTGAAGGAGGCTCTCCCTCACTGCCAGCAACGGGCTCTCAGCCCCGATGAACCAGTGAACGTCGTGCCAGAAATCGAAATCACCTTCCTCAGTGATGCAGAGATCGCGCAAGTGCACGCAGATTTTCTCGATGATCCGACCCCCACGGACGTCATCACCTTTCATCATGGCGAGATTCTCATCAGCCCCGAGACTGCTGAACGCCAGCGCCACCAGCATGGCCGGAACTCGCTGAACCAAGAGCTTGCCCTCTACGGCATTCACGGCCTCATGCACCTGGGTGGGTGGGACGATCACGATCCACAGGAAGCTGCCGATATGGCCAGGGAGCAAGAGGAAGTGCTGCGGCAAGTCTTAGACAAAGTGCCCTTACTTTAGCCTCCAGGTCCGCAGCGTGTGTGGCTAAGCAGCACGGCGTTGAATTACCCTGCGATGTCATCATCACTGGAGGCTTTGGAGCGGAGCATTTGGCGAATTTCGCAGGTCAGAGCAAGGGGCGAGGCATGGACTCTCAGGTCTTCTATTGGATGGCCTTGAAGACTCGAAAGTAGTGCTCTGACTCGATTCCTGAGAAATGGGCAACTTCTTTGAACTGTAGCGGATCATCCAGCAGGGCATACCCCGAGGCGAGTAGGGCTCGGTTGAAGCTATTGTGGCCGATGACGACTAGAACATCCCGACCCTGACTTTTGCCGGATACTAGCTCTGCTTCAAGTTGTGCTGCCGTTTCGATTTGGTGGCAGTGTGGATCATACACAGCGTACGCTTCTCTCCCATGACCATAGGCGAGCACTACCGGCTTTGGGCCCTGCTGGGAAGAAATCCATTCTGCGACCTCACGGAGCGGGGCATACGGCCGAGTGGCATACAAATACCAGCCTGGGACGAAGAGAATTCCAAGAATCGTAAGCCCCCAAACTCCAAAGAACCTCCGATTACCAGCGAACCAATGCGCGATCATCGCGGCCCAGCCGATGGTGATTGCCGGAACCAATGCCACCACAAAACGGGGGTAAAAATAAGTCTCCGCCAGTCGGGTAATGGCAGCAAAGGTGACTGCGGCGAGGAGGGTGCACGCTAGCCATCGCGACAGAGCTTGATTGCGCCAAAGCATCACCCAACCCATGATAGCCAAGGCTAAGGCAAGAATCAGTAGAACCGCTCCGGTCGCCGGACTAAGTCCAAAAAAAGACGCCATCTGGGGAAGTCCAGCGCCTTCCACCGCCGCCGCAGTTTCTTCCCGCCATTCAATGCCGGACATCAATTGGCTGAGGGTTGACCGCAGTAGTGGAGGATCGAGCAAATGCTTGTCAGCCTCCTGCCCCGCCCATCGACGGGCTTGCAGCAGATTTGGCAGAAAGGACTGGAGAAGCAACATTGCGGCGAAGGCGTGAGCAACGATTACACGAAGAGTGGCGGCGACCTTATCTTTGCAGGCAGATTCTTGCCGCCACATCACGACTGCAAGCGCCACGACGATGAACAAAATATCCACTCCTGCGTTTGGATATGCCCAGAGCCAGATCCACTGGTTCAACGCCAACCATACCCAGTGTCGAACCTTTTGGCCGTGTGTCTGAATCAGGCAGGTAATGGCCAGCAATGCGGACAGTGCCAGCGGTATCACGAGGGCGTAGGCCCGTGCATCGACGCCATAGCGAATGGCCATCGGATGGAGTGCTAGGAGGGTCGCGCCCAGGACTCCGGCAAGCGTGAACCCCCATGCGTGGAGTAAAACTCCACAAAGACCAACGGCGGCTGTTGACGCAAGAAGCGCTGGTACCCTCGCTGCGAGATCGCTGAAAGCACCGGTCTCAGCGCCTGACATTTTGTGCCAAGTTTGGAGGCTGGCTTTTTGTGCCAGACTCATCGGAACATGGTTCGTAGGCTTCTGGTAATAGAAAGCGCAGCGCTTCCAATCCGTCGGAGAGAATTTTAGCACCTCAGGTGCCTTTTTATCGGGCTTCCAAGAACCATGACTGCACTGACGAAGGACCCACGCCTCGTCCCACCAAAGGCTCTTCGAGGCTAGCGGCATCCGCATTCCGAGGCCTAGTAGCATGGCGACTGCGAGCGCTGGCCAAAACCAGCGGGGTGTACCTGATCGGATCGGCGCTTTTCGGGTGGGCAGTTCCCGTGTCCACCAGCCTGCCGTGGCAAAGAGAACAGCTAGAAGTCCGGCGTTGACGAGCGCGGCCCAGTGGATGCCGATGTCCGCGTCCCATTGCCAAGAAATATCGGGCTTACCTGACGTCGTTGCTGCGGTGATTTCGGCGATCTTTGCTCCGGCGTCTGCTGCGGACGGTCCCCAGATCAGGATGGCAATCTCTGCCAGCATGGCTGCCGCGATCCACAGTCGCGCTCGGTTGGGCGGAGTCAGCTGTGGCATGGAGGATGTAATTACAGCAGCTTGCGACGCTTAAAGTAGAGAATCGGTGCCACGGCAGAAAGGATGAGCAAAACGATGACAACGGGATACATCCAGGAGATCTCTGTTTCTGGCATCTTCAGATTCATGCCATAGATGCTGGCAATCAAGGTCGGTGGCATGAAGAGCACGCTGGCGATGGTGAAAATCTTGATGATCTGGTTCTGCTGGATGTTGATGAGTCCCAGCGTCGATTCGAGGAGAAAGGTCATCTCCTGGGTCTGTTGATTCGTGTAATCGTCCAGTGACTTGACGTCGCGCATCACACTGCGGAACTGGGAGGCAAGATCGCCGCGCATCCAAGTCGCGGCGTTGTTCAGAAAGTATTGCAGCATGCGATTGATGCTGACGAGGCTCTCGCGAAGATTTGCGACCAGCGAACTGCGGCGGCCAAGGAGTTTCACAACATCGCCAAGATCCTTTTCGATGGCAGCGTTCGCGCGACTGGTATCGACAGTGAAGACATCGTGGCCAATTTTGCGGAGATCGGTTTCGACGTTTTGGAGTGCATCAGCGATTCGGGCGATGATGAGTTCCATCATCAGAAGAAAGACGGCATCACTGGTGATCGGCGTGTGGCATTGGCGGCGCACCTGATCTGCAAAAATTCGGAAGGCGTGAGGGTCCGCATAGCGAACGGTGGTCAAACAGTCGGGGGCCAACACAAAGGAGATGGCTGTCGTGTCTGGATCGGGAGTCTCTAATCCGATGGGGATCCATGCGGTCATGTAGAGAGCGCCTTTTTCGGAATACAGTCGGCTGGATTCCTCAATCTCCTGCATTTCTTCGCGAGTCGGGAGTTGATATTCGAGCCACTTCTCGGCTTCAAGCTCCTCTCCTCGCGACGGATTTAGCAGATCCAAGAAGACAAGGTTGTCCGGAAACGGGAGCGTCTTTTGATCGTTCCAGTCGATGAGTTGGGATTGCTGTGTGATCAGTCGAACCATTGGGGCGGGGCGAAGCTTAACCTGCGAGACGCAGAGCGCTACGAAAAACGAGATTTTTGCGTCAACCCTTCAGGGAAAGCAGATGAGCCTTGCCGGGGTGGGGAGTCTGCTTCAGTGTCCGCAGCTTCACGCGTGACTGATTTTTTATCCATCCTGAATGTCGTGCTGCCGGTCTATCTGACGATGGCACTAGGCGGCGCTGCCCGTAAACTCGGTATCCTGGCCCCAGAGGTGGACAAGAGTATGATGCGGCTGTGCATCACGATTCTGACGCCTTGCCTGATTTTTCAGCGTGTTGTTGGCAATGATTCCGTCATGGCACCCTTGCCGGTCTTGGTGGCTGCGGGACTGGGGTTCGGACTGGTGGCCTTGGGTATCGCCATATCCTACTTCGTTGCGCCCTTGGCAGGGCTGAAGGTGGGGCAGGGGAGGCGTACTTTTGCAGTGGCCTGTGGCCTGCAAAACTACGGCTTTGTCGCTATCCCCATCGTGACGGCGTTGTTTCATGATCCAGGAACACTTGGCGTGCTGTTCACCTTCACTCTCGGTGTTGAGTTGGCCTGCTGGATTTGCGCGGTGGGCTTGATGACAGGGTTTGGCAGTGCTCCGTGGAAGCTCGCGCTGAATCCGCCGGTGATTGCGATCTTGGTTTCGCTGGGGCTAAATTTTACGGGGTTGCACCAGTTTGTGCCGGAGGTCATCCACAATTTTTTTGGCATGGTGGGGGCCTGCGCGGTGCCTCTCGCTGTCCTACTGATCGGTGCTGCTATCGCTGAGCTTTGGGGGCAGGAAAAGATGCGCTGGGCACTTGCATTTGCCAGTCCGGTGTTGCGGTTGCTGGTGATCCCCTTGGCTTTCATTGCTGCGGCTTATTGGTTGCCCCTTTCCGTTGAATTAAAGCGAATCATTGTGGTGCAGGGGGCCATGCCGTCCGCCGTCTTCAATATCATGATCGCACGTCACTACGGTGGGAACGCGCCGACTGCGGTGCAGGTGGTCCTGGCCACGACGGTCGTCAGTCTCGCGACGACACCGCTAGCGATTGCATGGGGACTGCGGGTCGTTGGGCTTGCTCCTTGAGTCGTTCTCAGTCCCCCATGAGGGCACGGACGTGGGCACTCACCCCAGCAGCGAGCCCCGCCAGATGATAGCCGCCTTCCATCACGGAGACGATGCGGCTACCGCACTCTTCGTCAGCGAATTTCATGAGCATCTTTGTCAGTGTGGCGAAGTTTGGATCGGTGAGCTGGAATTGTCCGAGAGGATCGCCGACTCTTGAGTCGAATCCGGCGGAGATCATCACCAGATCTGGCTTGAACGCCTGTGCAGCAGGGATCAAGCGATCCAGAAAGGCAGCGCCGATTTCACTCATGCCAGAACCCGCTGGCAGCGGTGCGTTGATGGTGCATTTCTTGCCTTTGCCTTCCCCTGTTTCTTCAGCGAATCCGGTGTGCGGATACCAGGGGCTCTGGTGGGTGCTGAAAAAGAGCACACTGCCATCACCATAAAAGATGTCCTGCGTGCCATTGCCATGGTGTACGTCCCAATCCACGATCAACACCTTCTCTGCACCGTGCTTCTTTTGCGCATGACGCGCGCCGATGGCGATGTTGTTAAAGAGGCAAAATCCCATGCCTTGCGCTGGTCGGGCGTGATGCCCTGGTGGGCGCACGGCGCAAAATGCGTTGGTTAGCTTGCCGGTCATGACTGCATCCACTGCGTTCAATACTCCGCCGACAGCTCTGGATGCGACATCGAACGACTTTGGGCAAATTTGGGTGTCACCAGTGCTCAGTTCGTGGGCTCCGGCATCCACGTCATGTTTGGCGGTCTGAAAATAATCGCGTGTGTGGCAGAGCATGATTTCATCAGGTTCTGCCAACCGCTGCTGGAAGGGGATCGCTTCGTCTGCGATGCCTTGTTTCACGAGAGCCTCCATCACTGCCCTGTAGCGGGCCGGGCATTCGGGGTGGTGCTCGCCAGTGTCGTGCTGGCGATAGACATCATCAAGGAGAAGACCGGTGCGGGGATGGGCCATAGCGGTGAATTCGTGATTGGATCGTGTGGCTTATAGAATGATCTCGGCGCAGCAGTCGCCATCCGCATTGGTTTTCACC